>CAMDBY010000092.1 GCA_945889575.1 Bifidobacterium breve | reverse complement strand
ACTTCACGCGATACAAGTGATGCGCGCATTCCTTCATGACCCATGCTGATTCCGTCAGACACAGTGATGGTGCCGAACTCCATTGGCACGCCACCTGCAGCTCGCACTCCGGCTTTCGCATGATCACTGAGACGACGCAATGACATATTGCACGGTGTGATTTCATTCCATGCAGATGCGATTCCGATTTGGGGCTTTACCCAGTCATCATCACCCAGACCAACGGCACGCAACATGGCACGGGCTGCCGCTTTTTGAATACCGTCAGTGACGTCGCGGCTGCGAGGTTTGATATCGATCGGGGTTCCGTCTGAGTTCATTGACATGACTCAACCGTAATGGCTGAACTACTACTTCTTTGAAGTCCGCAGGAAGAGCCAACCCACTGGCAATAAATATGCGAAATATGTAATGACTCGAATGTTCTCTGCTGCCTTATGCCAACCAAAGAAGCCCTTCATGAAGTCATAGAAAGTGCCCTCGGCCCAGATTCCTGACGTGATTTCCCAAGCAGGTGAGACCAGCCAGCCATCTTCAAAGCCGAGCAATTCGCGGTACTCATGGAAGAACTTGCCGAAAAGTCCTGCTGCGAAAAGAAGAAGTAAAGCACCAGTAATTCTGAAGAAGAGTCCGAGATTGAGTTTGTTACCACCTGCATACACGAGACGACCAAGAATGGCAGCGACTGCTAGACCCAGGAAGCCTCCAAAAACAACACTGCCTCCACTAGAGGACTCTGTTTCTGCCGATAACAAAAACAGCACTGTCTCAAACCCTTCACGCAACACTGCCACGAATGCAATGATGCTTAACGCTCGCGTTGAAGTAGCAGCATCAACTTGACCGCGCAAGTCTGCGCCCAAGTTGCGCGCATTCTTTCCCATCCAAAAAATCATCCATGTCAGAACAGAGGCAGCGACAATGGCAATTGTTCCTTCAATGAACTGTTCTGATTTGCCTTCAAAATCTCCGACAAAAATGTTAAAAGCTAATCCGGTGATCACACATACAACGGCTGCGATTGCAGACCCACGCCAGACAGCTGGGATGTCAGATGTACGTCCACACTTGACGAGGTACGCAATAATAATTGCGAGTACTAGCGAGACCTCGAGGCCTTCGCGCAGTGTGATGAGAAAGCTTGCGCCCATAAAAACTCCTAAGTAGTTAGGTACACCTAATGTTAGGGGTACCTATCACGGATAACACGCCCGGGTAAGGATTTCTTTTCAGCCTACTTACGCTCTTGTGAAGACGTGAATCCAAATAGGTTGCTAGCCACTTTGCGCATCTGGATCTCTTCCGACCCTTCTGTGATGCGGTATCGACGGTGGTGGCGGTAAATGTGCTCGAACGGCATATGGCGGCTGTAGCCGACTCCCCCGCAGGTTTGCATGGCTCGGTCAGCAGCATCGCAGGCCAATCGATTCGCCCGGTAATTACACATGGCGACGAGGTGCGTGACTTCCATGTGATGTTTTTGATCGAGCATGGTGGCGGTGTACCGAATGAGTTGGCGCAACATGGCAGCTTCAGTATGCAATTCAACAAGAGGAAATTGGATGCCTTGGTTCACACTAAGTTTTTTTCCCCACGTGATGCGTTCGTTTGAATAACGCACTGCTTCATTGATGCAATATTGCGCAGCACCTAACGATGATGCAGCTTGGCGAATTCTGTTTTCATGCACGAAGTGTTGTGCGAGTTCAAGACCCATTTCTGGAGGACCAAACAATGCTTCTGGACCGACGCGAACATCGGCCATGCTGACTTCGGCGTGATCTGTTGGCATGTTGAATGTCCACCAGAAGAATTCCACTTTGAAACCCGGCGCATCGGTTGGCACCAAGAATGCGCTGATTCCTTTGGGTTCTCCATGCTTTCCACTTGTACGAGCAAAAATGATGTCGTGCGTTGCATGGTGAAGACCACTGTTCCACCGCTTCATTCCGTTGATAACCCATTCATCGCCATCGCGATACGCCGTTGTCTCCATGTACGTAGCATCACTGCCATGGTTTGGTTCGGTGAGGCCAAATGCAAGCCGCCTAGTGCCGTCTAAGAAGCCAGGCATCCATTCTTTCTTTTGCTCTTCAGTTCCGAAATCACGCATCATCAACACTGTGGGAAAGTTGCCCACGATGCTTGACTCATTTTGCAAGTCGTTGTGAAGGCCTAGTCCTTTTGCAGCGAAATGTTCGCGAATAATTGCCATCTTGATATTGCTGGCACCTTGCCCACCAAATTCAACGGGCAACGCAAGACGAAGCCAACCAGCAGCATCAGCGCGCCTGCGCATTTCACGCAACAACGCTTCCCAATCAGCGCGGGGAACGCCATCATTTTCGAAATCGGTGCGCGCCCACTCACGTCGATGATCAAAAAATCGCTCATTGTCATCTTGCGCTTGCAACGGTTTGATTTCTTTTTCAATGAACGCATCAAGTGCGTCGAGAGTGTCTTGAATGTCGTCGGGTATAGCAAAGTCCATGGGCGAAGAATACGCCCGCAGACCTGCGAATTCGTTAGCCGCGACGAGACTGCATGATGGCAGTGACGATTTTGCCGTCTGCCTTGCCTTGTGAGGCTTTCATCACGCGACCAACGATGGCACCTGATGCTTTTTCATCGCCTGCCATGTACTTGGCCCATGCTCCAGGATCAGCAGCAATGGCCTCATCAACCATGGCTTCGACTGCCGAGGTATCCATGGCTTCGAAGCCCTTTGCAGCAGCAATTGCTGCAGCGTCGCCGCCGCCATGTTCCACCAATTCAGCGAGAACTGTTTTGGCTTGCGTTGCAGACAGTTTTGCATCCCGCTCGAGCACGGTGAGTGTGGCAAGGTCAGCAGCAGGCACAGCAGGAACTGGGCCAGCATCTGCAAAACCTTGTTGCACATAAATCAGTGCTCGCACTGCGTCACCACCGGCATCAACAACAGCCTGCACGTAATCATGTTGGCCACGTTCAACAACAACAATGACCGCTTCTGACTGAGTGTCATACCCAGTTAGCGCAGACAAGGCTGTACGACGTGCAGCAGGAAGCATCGGCAAATTGTCACGGACAGCTTGTACCCATTCAGCAGACGGCGCCAGTGGCACGAGGTCTGGTTCCGGGAAGTATCTGTAATCGTCTGCATCTTCTTTCACACGCAATGTATGTGTGCGGCCTTCTGCGTCATCCCAGTGTCGAGTTTCTTGGCGAATAGTGCCACCCGAATCAAGAACGTCAATTTGGCGACGAGCTTCATAATCAATTGCGCGCCCAAGAGCACGAATGGAGTTCACGTTTTTGATTTCACAGCGAGTTCCAAACAAGGTGCCAGGCTTATGGACTGACACGTTTGCATCGACTCGCATTGAGCCCTCTTCCATCTTGGCGTCTGATGCGCCAATGACTTCAAGAATTGCACGCAACTCCGCTACATATTCTTTGGCATGTTCGCTGGTGCGAATGTCAGGACGCGAGACGATTTCAACTAATGGCACACCGGCGCGGTTGAAATCAATCAGTGAATAATCACTGCCATGAATTCGCCCGGTGGCACCACCAATGTGAGTGCTCTTACCGGTGTCTTCTTCAAGGTGAGCGCGTTCCACACCAACGCGTGTTCCGCTTGGCAACACAAGAAACCCATCGATATTCAACGGAATGTCGTATTGACTGATTTGGTACGCCTTTGGCATGTCTGGATAGAAATAATTCTTACGGTGAAAAATGCAGGGCTGAATACGGCAATTCAATGCAATGCCAATACGCATAGCAAGTTCGACTGCTTGTTTGTTCAGCACAGGTAATGCACCAGGCAAGCCAAGCGTGACAGGGTCGATATTGGTATTTGGTTCGTCGCCGAAACGGTTTGGTGAACCACTAAACAACTTTGTTTTAGTTGCAAGTTCAACGTGGACTTCAAGGCCAACGATGAGTTCCCAACCACCCTCAAGCATTTGCTCGTCTGTTGCGATGATGGAACTGAGTGGATCTTGTGTCATTTCACTCCTCCTGCAGCATTTTCAAGGGCGCCACCAACGCGGAACATTGGTGCTTCACCAAGCGCGGGTGCAAGAACTTGAATTCCAACTGGCATGCCATGTGCACCAGTACCAAACGGCACACTCATGGCGGGGTGCCCGGCAAGGTTGGTAGGGATTGTGTAGATGTCGCACAAGTACATAGCCATTGGGTCATCAACTTTGTCACCGAATGGGAACGCAACTACGGGAGAAGTGGGCGTGAGAATTACATCTACTTGTGCATACGCACGTTCAAAATCTTCTGCAATCAGACGACGCACTTTCAGAGCCTTGCCGTAATACGCATCGTAATAACCAGCAGACAATGCATACGTGCCAAGCATGATGCGTCGCTTTACTTCATCACCAAAACCGGCAGCACGAGTAGCGCCGTACATTGAATTGGTATCAACCGCGTTGACGCGTAGTCCGTACCGCACGCCATCGTAGCGAGCCAAGTTGCTGCTGGCCTCTGCAGGCGCGATGAGGTAATAGGCCGTGAGTGCGTACGACAAACTTGGCAATGTAACGTCAACAATGGTGGCGCCGGCAGCTTCAAGAGCTGCGAATGCTTCATTGAGTCGTGCAATGACTTCAGGTTCTGCACCAGCAGGAAGATCTGTAACGCGACCAATGCGCATGCCTGCAACACCTTGTGACACAGATGCAACAAGTGCGGGCGCTGGCTGCGGAATAGATGTTGAATCCATTGCATCATGACCAGCAATTGCCTCGGTTATCAATGCAGCATCAGCAACTGTTGTTGCGAATGGGCCAACCTGATCAAGAGAACTTGCATATGCGCACAAGCCATAACGACTGACTAATCCGTATGTCGGCTTCACGCCGACAACACCGCACAATGCTGCGGGTTGGCGAATACTTCCACCAGTGTCACTGCCAAGACTGACAGGAGCAAAACCAGCAGCAACTGCAGCTGCGCTGCCACCACTTGAACCACCAGGAACACGTGACGTATCTAGTGGGTTACGGGTAGGACCGAACGCCGAGTTCTCGGTACTGGAACCCATAGCGAATTCGTCAAGGTTTGTTTTGCCGACCATGATGGCACCGGCATCGCGCAAGCGAGACACGACAGTGGCATCGTACGGAGGCTTCCAGCCTTCAAGAATCTTTGATGAGCATGTTGTCTCAACGCCATGGGTGCACAAGTTGTCCTTTATGGCAATAGGTACACCGGCAAGTGGGCCAATTGGTCGACCCGCTGCGATATCAGCATCAATTGCATCTGCATGCGCACGCGCTGCATCAGCAGTTACAAGATTGAAAGCATGAATATCTGACTCACGTGCAGTGATTTGTGCAAGATACGAGTCGATGACTTCACGTGCAGTGATTTGTTTTGATGCGATTGCTGCAGCAATGCCCGATGCAGTTGTTGGAATAGTGGCCATGACTAATCGTCCAATCCGATGATTGGTGGAACACGAAAACGTCGTTGGTCAGAAGATGGCGCTGCATCTAATACTTCGTCAGTGTCGAGACAGGGCTGCTCGACATCTTCACGCAACACATTGACAAGTGGGAACGGTTGAGTCATTGGACCAACGCCAGACAAATCAAGCGCATCGATGTCACTGAAATGACCCATGACTTTTGCGAGTTGCTCGGTGAAGTGCACGACACTGGCCTCGTCAATGTCGAGGCGTGCCAGACGAGCGACTTTGGCTACATCAGCTGCGGATATGGGGGTACCAGATGGGCTCACGGCTTCTCAGCCTACGAGCCTCTGATACGGAAAGGCGAAAACGAAACTTAGGCGTTCGGGTGAACAGGCGGAAATTCAGCCTGGCGCTTCTGAAGAAAGCTCTGAACGCCCTCTTTAAAGTCCGACCGCGTGAACGACTTCTGCATCAAAACAAGAGCGTCCTTACTTGCGGTTGCCACGTCTTTGCCGTAGTCGGAATAGACCTGGCGCTTCATGACCGCCATCGACGACGGCGACACGTTCATCGCAAGATCTGATGCGTATTCAAGAACAACTTTCATGAGCTGGTCTGCAGGAACAACTTTGTTCACCATTCCCATTTCGAGAGCTTCTTGCGCCATGACAATGCGGCTTGACATCATGAGGTCAAGTGCTGTTGCCTGACCAACCAAGCGTGGCAACACCCATGAGATGCCGTACTCACCAATCAGTCCGCGCTTTGAAAACGCAACAGTGAACTTTGCAGTGTCAGCACAGAAACGCATATCGCACATCAGTGCTTGCACCATGCCAAGACCAGCGGCCGCACCGTTGACTGCAGCGATGACCGGCTTTGGTAGACGAGTGATCTCGTCTTGCATGCGACCTTCAACAATGCTTGGGCCGTCATCGTTCTTCGCAGTGTCACCTGATGGAATGGCTTGCAGTGTTCCCATGTCTGCGCCGGCGCAATAACCCTTGCCTGCACCAGTAACAACAATGACCCGTACTTTCGGATCTGCATTTGCAGCATCGAGGGCTGCGAAATATTCATTACCCATGCGACCCGTCCACGCATTCAAGCGATCAGGACGGTTAAACGTGATGAGACCGATTCCGGGCTCTAGGACTTCATATAGACATTCACTCATGGTCTATGACCGTAGACGCTTCAGGAGTCTCTCGAGAACGCAGACGATCAACAGCCAAAAACAGCACCGCTGCCGCGAAGACCCCAAGGGCCACCCACTGGTTCAATCGCATGCCGCCGAAATGGTGGGCTGTGTCGACGCGGAGGCTCTCTGTTCCAAACCGCAGAACGGTGTATCCGGCCACATACCAAGCAAACAATCGGCCACGGGCCGGGGCGATGCGACCCTCAAGACGAATAAGGAGCCACGCCAGCACGATGCACCCCACCGACTCATAGAGAAAGGTCGGGTG
>CAMDBY010000091.1 GCA_945889575.1 Bifidobacterium breve | reverse complement strand
GCAGCTGTGCGAGGACCGCTGTCAAGGAGTGATAATTCACCAACAACGGCACCGGCCTTTGCAGTGCCAATCTTTTTGCCGTTGCGCTTGATAGTGGCAGAACCTTCGAGAACGACATATGCCTCACGACCAGTTTGACCCTGATCCATGATGATTGTTCCCGCTTTGAGCACACGCTCGGTGGAGTTTTTTACTACGAGTCCGAGTTCTTTTGCGGAACACTCAGAAAAAAGTGAGATGTTGCGGAGGGAGTCGACGGTTGATTTTGTACTTGCCATATACACAGTGTACTTCCATAGGAAGTAATCAAATACCAGCGGAGTTACTTGGGTTTTGCTTGGTTCGCCACAGCGTCTGTTGCTGCCTTGATTTTCTCGGCGTCACCGAGGTAAGTGACCTCATTCACGGCGAGAGAATCCGACAATTTGTAGAGTCGAGGTACACCAGTAGGGATATTCAATTCAGCAATGTTCTCTGACGAAATGTTCTCTAGGGCCATGACCAGTGCGCGCAATGAATTACCGTGGGCCGCAACCAATACGTTCAAGCCGGCGCGCAATTGCGGCACAACCGTGGCGTGAAAATGGGGCACCACTCTCTCGACCACATCTTTTAGGCATTCTGTGGCCGGCAAATCTGCAGGGTTAACAAGGCGATACCGAGGATCACTTGCGGGGTGTTCTGGGCTTGACATATCGACCGCTGGTGGTGGTACGTCGTAGCTGCGGCGCCAGATTTTTGTTTGTTCCTCGCCGTGTTGGGCAGTGGTGGCGGCTTTGTCGAGACCCTGCAATGCCCCGTAGTGACGTTCGTTCCATTTCCAATGGCGTTCCACTGGCAGCCACACCTGGCCCATGCCAGAAAGTGCCAAGTGGCAGGTCATGACAGCGCGCGTCAGTAAAGAGGTATGGGCAACGTCGAAAACAAGGCCGGCTGCAGCCATAGTTGGGCCTGCTGCTGCTGCTTCTTGTTCGCCCTGGACCGAGAGGGGCACGTCATGCCAGCCCGTAAAAAGGTTGAGTTCATTCCACGTACTTTGACCGTGGCGCAGGAGGACGAGATTGCCGAGCACACCTTCATCGTAGGTCTGAGCCCACGCCAGAGGGGAAATCTGCAACGAACACCAGTAATTCCGGCATGTGATAAATGTTGAGTCACTTCGTATCAACTTTCCTATATCAGAGGTTGGTATCTCTCTTGGAGCCCCTTATTGTGAAGCCACCCCACCCGTATCCGGCACCCGCCGGAACCAAGTACAGGAGACATAACCCCATGGCAAAAGCAGTCGGAATCGACCTCGGAACCACCAACTCAGTCGTTTCAGTTCTTGAGGCTGGCGAACCAGTCGTCATCCCCAACTCAGAAGGTGCTCGTACCACGCCGTCCATCGTTGCTTTTTCAAAAGCCGGTGAGGTTCTTGTTGGCGAAGTGGCAAAGCGCCAAGCAATCACTAACCCGGATCGCACATTTCGCAGCATCAAGCGCCAGATGGGAACCACATGGACTTCCGACGATATTGATGGCAAGAAATACACTCCGCAGGAAATCAGCGCACGCACACTGATGAAGTTGAAGCGTGATGCAGAGGCATATCTCGGTGACACAGTCACAGATGCTGTTATCACTGTCCCTGCATATTTCGACGATGCACAGCGCACCGCAACAAAAGAAGCTGGCGCTATTGCAGGTTTGAATGTTTTGCGCATTATCAACGAGCCAACAGCTGCAGCACTTGCATACGGCTTAGACAAGTCATCACACGATGAAACCATTTTGGTGTTTGACCTTGGCGGTGGAACGTTCGATGTTTCTGTTCTTGAAATTGGCGACGGTGTGTTTGAAGTAAAGAGCACACACGGTGACACTCATCTTGGTGGTGACGATTGGGACCAGCGCATCATTGACTGGTTGACACAACAGTTCAAGAGCGCACACGGTATTGATCTTGCACAGGACCGTATGGCTGTTCAGCGTTTGAAAGAAGCTGCTGAAAAAGCAAAAATCGAATTGTCACAAACACAACAGACACAAATCAACTTGCCTTTCATTACTGCAACTGCAGAAGGCCCATTGCACCTTGATGAATCTTTAACGCGTTCCAAGTTCCAGGAAATGACCGCAGATCTTGTCGAGCGTTGCCGCGTGGCATTTGATCAGGCAATCAAAGATGCTGGTCTTACAAAGAGCCAAATTGACCACGTCATCTTGGTTGGTGGTTCTACTCGTATGCCAGCAGTGCAAGAACTTGTGTTCAACATGACCGGCAAAGAGCCAAACAAGTCTGTTAACCCAGACGAAGTAGTTGCTATTGGTGCAGCAGTTCAAGCCGGAGTTTTGAAGGGCGATGTGAAAGACATCTTGCTGCTCGACGTCACACCGTTGTCATTGGGAATTGAAACCAAGGGCGGCGTAATGACAAAGCTCATTGAGCGCAACACCACAATTCCTACACGCCGTACTGAAGTGTTCACCACTGCAGATGACAACCAGCCATCAGTAGAGATCAATGTTCTTCAGGGTGAGCGTGAAATGGCTAGTTACAACCAGTCACTTGGCAAGTTCAATTTGGTTGACCTTCCACCCGCTCAACGCGGAATGCCTCAAATTGAAGTCACATTCGATATCGACGCAAACGGAATTGTGCATGTATCGGCCAAGGACCGTGCCACAAGCAAAGAGCAGTCCATGACCATCACCAGCTCGTCATCTCTCAGCAAAGAAAAAATTGAAGAGATGATTCGCGATGCCGAGTCACACGCCGAAGATGACAAGCGTCGTCGCGAAGAAGCAGAAGTACGTAACAATGCTGACTCACTTGTGTACCAAACTGAAAAAGTTCTGAAAGAACAAGGCGACAAAGTCACTGAAGAAGAAAAAGAAGCTGTTGAAGGCCCGCTCGGAATTCTGAAGACAGCTATTGCCGGTAACAACATTGCCGACATCAAGGCGGCAACGGAAACTCTTATGGGTGCCAGTCAGGCATTCAGCCAGAAGTTGTACGAAACAGCAGCTCGCGACAGCGAGGCAGCTGGAACATCAGCATCTGGCGCACAAGGTGCACCAAACGACGATGACATCGTTGATGCTGAAATTGTAGATGAGCAGTAATTCATGTCTGAAGACAATGTTGATCAACCGGAAGACGCCATTGACGCCGAGATAGTTGAAATAATCGAGCACGACATTGATGCGCTTGTCCAAGAACGTAATGAGTTCAAAGACATAGCACTACGTCTGCAGGCCGATTTTGAAAACTACAAAAAGCGTGTCACGTCGAACATGTCTGACGAAGTAGACCGGGCTACCGGTCGTATCGCGGATTCGTTATTGCCAGTTCTTGATGCGTGCGAAGCAGCCTTTGCTCACGGTGCAGACGGTGTTGAACCTATTTGGTCGGCACTCATGGCTGCACTTGTGAAGCAAGGTCTTGTAGCACTCGATCTTTTAGATAAGCCGTTTGACCCAACTACTTCAGAAGCTGTTGTTCATGAAGAAGGCGACGGTGGAGAACCAATCGTGGTTGAAGTGCTTCGCACTGGATACGAATGGAAGGGCCGCGTGTTGCGCGCTGCCATGGTGAAGGTGCGGGGATAAGTCATGTCCGGACAGCGCGAATGGTACGAAAAGGACTATTACGCAGTGCTTGGCGTGTCGAAAGACGCAACTGTCAAAGACATCACGAAGGCGTACCGGCGACTTGCGCGCCAGTATCACCCTGATGCAAACCCCGACAACGCAGCAGCAGAAGAAAAGTTCAAAGACATTTCAGCTGCATACGACGTTGTGGGCGATGAAAAGAAACGCGCAGAGTACGACGAAGTACGACGTGTTGGTCCAATGGGTGGATTCGGTGGTGGCGCAGGCGGACAAAACATTCGCTTCGACATGGGCGGCGATGGTCTCGGTGACATCCTTGGTCAAATGTTTGGTCGTGGCGGTGGCGGACGTCGTGGTGGTGGCGGATCAACTGGTCCACAACGCGGGCAAGATATCGAAACAACACTGACGCTTGATTTTGTTGATGCAGCTCACGGCATCACAACGTCGTTGCATCTCACTGCAGATGCGCAATGTTCATCATGTACTGGTTCTGGTGCTCGCGCCGGTACAGCTCCGAAAACTTGTGCAGCCTGTGGTGGTCGCGGTTCTACTGCAGACAATCAGGGAATGTTTTCCTTCTCACAGCCCTGTCGTTCGTGTAGCGGCAACGGCATCATTATCGAGAACCCATGTTCAACATGTCGAGGTACGGGAATTGAACGTCGTCCGCGTGAAGTGAATGTGCGAATTCCTGCTGGTGTTGACAACGGTCAACGCATTCGTCTGAAAGGCCGGGGCACTCCTGGTCGCAACGGTGGCCCTGCTGGCGACTTGTTCGTGGAATGCAATGTTGCACCGCATCTGTTGTTTACACGTGAAGGCTTGAACTTGTTGACGCGTGTTCCTGTGTCATTTACTGAAGCAGTATTGGGCGCAACGATTACAGTGCCAACCCTTGACGGCAGCGATGTGACATTGCGCCTGAAAGCCGGCACACAAAGTGGTTCCCGTCATCGCGTGAAAGGCAAAGGCATTGAATTACCAAAGCAAGTCGGTGACCTCATTGTCACTGTCGAGGTAAATGTGCCGACGAAACTGTCAGATGAAGAGCGCTCCGCAATTGAATCACTCAGTGAAGTGCTTTCCTCACCACGTGCGTCAGGAACAACGCCATGACCAACGATGATCGACGTGCCCTCTATGTCATCTCGGTGGCTGCCGAACTTGCCGGTATGCACCCGCAAACATTGCGCATCTACGAACGCCGTGGTTTGTTGACTCCGGCACGAACGACTGGTGGCAACCGCAGGTATAGCGACGCAGATATTGCGCGACTTTTGCGCATTACGGAACTTGCAGCCACAGGTATGAACCTGGAAGGCATTCGTCATGTCATGACGTTGGAAGCAGAAGTAGTGCGCCTTCGCAGTGAAGTGGAACAACTGCGTCAAGGCCTCATGCACGCCATCACCGAAATTGAATCGCGCAGCCGCAGCAACCTTGTGCCGCTGCGACAGGCAGTGGCCCGCTTCGGTGAGCGCCCCAGCATTTTTGATCCGGACCGATAAGGAAATACCACTATGGCTATCGACCCAAAGAAATGGACAACGAGGACTCAAGAGGCGATTGCTGCAGCAAGCGATTCTGCAAGAAGTCTGGGTAATCCCGAAGTCACGGTTGATCACGTACTCAGTGCAGTGGCCGGACAAACCGACACTATTGTCCCTGCGTTCTTGCAGAAGTTAGGTATTGCACCAGGCATGGTGCAATCAAAGGCAGATGAAGTTGTGGTCAAACTCCCGCGCGCTACAGGTGGGGCAGAACCGCGCATGAATCGCGAGCTCGCCAATGTTCTAACAAATGCGGACTCAGCTCGCAAAGACCTCAAAGATGATTATGTCTCTGTCGAGCACCTCGTCCTAGCGATGAATCAACGCATCGGCATTGGCAGCGAGGAAATGTTGCAGGCCTTAAAAGAGGTACGCGGTTCACACCGAGTCACGTCACCAGATCCTGAATCACAGTTTGCAGCATTAGCGAAATACGGAATTGATCTCACAGCTCGAGCACGAGACGGAAAGATAGACCCAGTCATTGGTCGTGATGAAGAAATTCGTCGAGTGATCCAGGTGCTTTCCCGCCGTACGAAGAACAACCCTGTATTAATTGGTGAACCAGGTGTTGGTAAGACCGCCATTGTTGATGGGCTTGCCCGCCGTATTGCCGATGGCGACGTACCAGAAGGACTCAAGGGAAAACGGTTAATTTCTCTTGACATCAGTTCATTGGTGGCCGGCGCTAAATATCGTGGCGAATTCGAAGAGCGCTTCAAAGCAGTTCTTAAAGAAATTACAGATGCTGAAGGCGAAGTCATTACCTTTGTCGATGAATTGCACACAATGGTTGGTGCTGGCGGTGCTGAAGGCGCAATGGATGCGGGCAACATGATCAAGCCGATGCTTGCGCGTGGGGAACTACGCATGATTGGCGCAACCACTCTTGATGAATACCGCAAATATGTAGAGAAAGACCCAGCTCTCGAGCGTCGTTTTCAACAGGTGTATGTCGGCGAACCAACGGTTGCCGACACCATTGCAATCTTGCGCGGTTTGAAAGAACGCTACGAAGTACATCACGGTGTGCGAATTCAAGACTCGGCGCTTGTCAGCGCTGCCGTGTTGTCGAACAGGTACCTCACAAATCGATTCCTGCCAGACAAGGCAATCGACTTGATGGACGAAGCGGCGAGCAAGCTGCGTATTGAGATTGATTCGCTACCAACAGAGATTGACATTGTGCAACGCCGCATTTTGCAATTAGAAATTGAAAGAGTTGCACTTGAGAAGGAAACTGATTCTGCATCGCGTGATCGCTTGAGCACTCTTGTAGAAGAACTCACGTCATTGCAGTTTGAAGCAGAGGTGATGAAGGGGCATTGGGATGCTGAGCGTTCAGCAATCTCAGCAATTCGCACACTGAAGGAAGAACTCGAGACACTGCGCTCTGTTGTAGAGAGGGAAACCGATCTCACAAAGGCCTCAGAAATTCAATACGGTCGCATCCCGGAACTTGAACGTCGCATTAATGATGCAACCGCGCATCTTGATCAACTGCAGGTCACACAACGAATGTTGAAAGAAGAAGTTGATGCTGAAGACATTGCCGAAGTGGTTTCGAAGTGGACCGGAGTGCCTGTCAGCAAATTGCTGGAAGGTGAGATGGCCAAACTGGTGCACCTTGAAGATCAGCTACATAAGCGCGTCATTGGTCAAGACGATGCAGTGACTGCAGTTGCTAACGCCATTCGCCGAAGCCGAGCAGGTTTGTCTGACCCAAATAAGCCCATTGGCTCGTTTATGTTTCTTGGCC
>CAMDBY010000090.1 GCA_945889575.1 Bifidobacterium breve | reverse complement strand
TGGGCACGTATTTCGACTGATCGATTGAAGCACATCGCGCATATTGGAGTGCGCGCAATGCCCTTTGCGTTTGCATCAAACAAACTGCCAATTCCTGAAGGAAATGTATTCGTTTCACTCACGAGTCCGAGTGGTGACACGTGGACATGGGGAGACGAGTCAGCAGATTCTTCCGTCACCGGACCAGCGTTGGGGTTCTGTTTAGCAGTGACACAACGCCGACACATTGAAGACTGTGGGTTAACAACAGTGGGGGAGCCAGCATCGACATGGATGCCAATTGCGCAGAGTTTTGCGGGGCCGCCAGGTGTTGGCAGAGTTGCTGGGCAGTTCTCTTAAAGCCTGTTCATGAGGTGAAAGATCTCAGCCGCTGCAAATCCGTGTGGTGCGCCCAGGTCGCTCATGCGCTGACGCATCCGTGAGCGGAACACTTCCATACCGTCTTCGTCTGTTGCTTTCATGGTTGATTCAAACTGGCTTTCATGGCTCTCTAACGCAGTGAGTTTGATGGGCACCCATGGGGAAATGTCCTCCACATGATTTGGTTCATCTGCTTCCCATAACAACAACGCATCGGGGCGATGGTGAACCACGCCGTGATCAGTGAAGTGATGCTTCAAGAAATGTGGGTCGCGCGCAGCGACAATTGCATCGCACACATTCAGGCCAGTATTGCGATGGTCAGGGTGGAGGCGATATCGCTTCCACGGATCATGTGACAAGACCACATCTGGCTTCAGCTTGCGAATAGCAAGAGCAATGCGATCGATCGCTTCTTTGGAATGTTCAAGTTCTCCGTCGATGTAGCCAAGAAAAGACACCGTGCCTGATGTGCCAAGTGCGCTGGCTGCATTGCGTTGTTCGACTTGGCGTGACTGCACAAGTGCTGCAGTATCGGCGCCAGGGTTCCATGTGCCTTTTGAACCATCTGTGCACACAAGGTGGTGCACGACTGCGCCTTCTGCAGACCATTTGGCAAGAGTGCCGCCGCTGCCGAACTCAATATCGTCGGGGTGCGCGCCGATTGCGAGAACAATCTTTGGAGTGGCGAAATTTGACGTAAAGGCGGTTGCCATTACTGGTGGTTGGCCTGGTTCGTTTGCGCTCATGGTTGTTCCGTTTCTCTTCGTGCTAATTCACTTAAGTCATCTGCTGTGTCAAGGTCGAGTCCCAAAGCGTTATCAACGATGATTTCATATTCAAGTCCCGCATCTACTGCGAGACGAACGTGGTTATCGCAACTGCCTGGGCCGTACGCGGTAGAAAAAGAACTATTGGCAGGAAAACTTAAAACATTGGTGCCATCGCGATGACGATCAGGTACGAGACTTACTTTTCCTTCGCGTGCAATGTGGTCGAAACTGACCGCTAAGGGAAGATCTGCATGAGCAACAATGATGTGGTCTGCCCCATTTGCTTCGGCAGCTGCGCGTCCGGTTGCAACCGCAATGTCAAGACCAGGTGTTTGGCAATCAACAACATGGGCACCAAGCGCTGTAGCCCACGATGCAACACCTTCGTCTGAACACACCACGTAGGTGGGCAATGACAATGCTGCTCGCACCACAGTCTCTGCACACGATTGGGCTAGTGCAGAACGTTGTGTAGCGGTAAGTGTGTCAGCAAGACGCCCTTTGGCCATGGTGAATGACTTCACGGGGATAACAACGGCGAGATGCACCTAGTCAGCCTACGAACCCTGTTGGTCTTGTGACCTACGCTAGAGACATGGCTGAGATTCGTATGGCAGTGGTGGGTGCCGGTTCTTGGGGCACCACGGTCGCCTCGTTGGCTGCCGCCAACACCCCAACAGTTCTGTGGGCTCGTCGTGAGCCGGTTGTCGAGAGCATCAACACAAACCATGTCAACCCTGATTACCTCAGTGGTGTTGCGCTTTCGCCACAGCTTCGGGCAACGGCATCTCTCAGCGAAGCAGTCAGCACGGCAGACGTTGTGGTCATGGCTGTTCCGTCTCAAGGTTTTCGCCAAGTTCTCGTTGAAGCAAAATCTCACATTCGTCCGTGGGTGCCAATTGTCAGTTTGTCAAAAGGTCTTGAAGCAGGCTCAATGCTGCGCATGTCGCAAGTGGCCAATGAAGTGATGCCAGGTCACCCTGTTGCAGTTTTGACAGGCCCGAACCTTGCCTCAGAAATTTCTGTTGGCCAACCTGCTGCCAGTGTCGTTGCTATTGATGATGCAGTCATCGCTACTGCGCTTCAAGAATTGTTTTCCACGCCAACCTTTCGTGTGTATACGAACCCAGATGTGGTGGGGTGTGAAATTGCCGGTGTTGTAAAGAACGTCATCGCTATCGCAGCAGGTATGGCAAAGGGCATGGGATTTGGTGACAACACACGGGCTTCACTAATCACGCGTGGCCTTGCCGAGATGACACGCCTTGCTGTGGCGTTAGGTGGTGACCCAGTGTCGCTTGCTGGTCTTGCTGGCATGGGAGATCTCATCGCCACATGTTCGTCTCAGAGCAGTCGTAACACGTCGGTTGGAATGCGACTTGGCGCAGGGGAGGCGCTGGCTGACATTCTTGGTTCCACCACAATGGTTGCTGAAGGTGTGCGTAGTTCAGCAATAGTTCTTGAATTGGCGCAGCAATACGGCGTCGACATGCCGATCACCGAGCAAGTAGTTGCCGTGTGTCACAACGGATTGTCCGCATCTGAAGGTTTACTTGCATTGATGTCTCGTCGTTCACGTCCAGAAGCTCAACCATGAGTCGCGTTATTGGAAATCGCGGAGGCACGTGGCGTGGAACAGTGTCCGAACACGGCACTCTGATCCCAGCCGATGGTGGCCGCGAACTTGCATGGCATGTTGCAGGCGACGACCGGTGGTACTCACCAGCATCAGAGCCGACACTTCGTCAGAAGTGGTTCGCAGGTTTTCCAGTATGTGAAACGCGAGTTCGCGTTGGTAATGGCGACATTGTGCAACGCATGTATTGCGTGGCAGACAGTGGCGGAATGACTGTCATTGAATTTGAAAATGAGTCAACTCTTCCTGTTGCGATAGCAGTTACACGTTCCGATGTATTGACCACACGTAAACCAATTGAGAATCCACCTGCCGGAATTGATTTGCCTGCTGGCTCAATGGTGATCCCTCTTGGGCACAAGAGCACCGCACGCATTGCATTGGCGCACATCAATCCGTCGACTGGGCCATTGCCTGAGGATGTTCCAGATCATCAACAAGTGGTGCGTGGTTGGGAAACTGCCTGTGATCTTGCTTCGCGCATCACCATGCCAGACCATTCGGTGGTGGCGGGCATTGCCCGAGTACGAAGTGATCTGTTGTTAGGTGTTGGCGTTACAGAAGATGCTTCAATCGAATTGGTTCGCCTTGCTGAAACACACCGAGATTCAATCGTTGACGTAGTGGAAGCTGTGCAGCGTCGTGTGAAAGCAGAAAAGCGTGCACGAGTGTTGCAGTGGGACACGCCACACCTCCTGGCGTCTGCTGCGCGTGCATGCGTGTTGCTTGATGACGAAGTTGCCGCGAACGATATCGGCTCTACTTGGTTACGCATGGCTGATCGCGACGTTCAAGAACTCCCTATTGAAATCCCTGGCGGACTCGCAGCAATTGCATGGGCCGAGTCTTTGTTGGCACAGGCATCACCGAGCGGTGGGCAATGCGTGTTGCTTCCTCACGGCATTCCAGAAACCTGGTGGGGTTCAGCATTTGAAGCTCATGGCATCACGGCAGATCCGTACCGCACGATTTCTTTTGCAGTTCGTTGGCACGGCCCGCGTCCAGCTGTGTTGTGGGAAATCACAGGAGCAGCCGGCTTGTTGATTACGGGTGGCGCAGCGGACCCGTTGTGGCACACCACAGATGCTTCTGGTGAAGCACTGCTTGCAGCGCCTGTCCCTGCTTAGAACGCGTTACAAGCGCTCTGTACGCTGTTCAGGTGATGTCAGCGGCAACTACTAGCGGTCGGTGAATAGTTCGAACGTATCTCCAACAGCAATGTCGCCACATGTTGTGACCATTGCGTAGAGACGGCATTGATCGCCGCGTTCATGGCTCATGCGCTTGAAGTCTTTGTTGAGAAACCAATCGTTGTTCTGCTTGCACGGAATTGCATACGCCGTGAGAAATCCGCGCATGGTTCCGATGCGAAAATGCGCACCAGGACGAAATGCTTCAGCCGGAATTCCTGCAACTGTGATGTTCTCACCAGCAAACCCTGGGCTAATGGGGTGACCCTCTTTGCGCAGAGTCTCGATGGCGTCTGTTGACCAGATGCACAATGCTTGCCATGGGCGACCATGACCGACGCGCCACGACTGCACGTCGCCTTCAACACCCTTCCATCCGATTGCTGCCGAGTCCATTGGCTTCTTTGGTAGTCCCTTAGATGCATGCAAGTGTGCGACAGTGCCGACATGGCCAATCGCAAGTGATCGCATGGTGGGAAAGAAGCGCCACATTGCAGCAAGCAATGATTCAATCTGTGGGTCAGAGAGTTGATCGTATTTCTCCATCACAGATGCATGGACCGCGGCGAATGCGTTGTCAACATTCCGAAGCGACGGCAATGAGATTCCTGCAAGTGATGACATCTCTGCGAGATACCCGCGTGCTCCGGCAAGCCAGCCGTCGGGGATTGAGGACTTATGTGAGTGGTGGCCCCAAATATCGTTCAACTCGTCAAGGGTGCCCTTTGCATCTTGAGCCGTGTACACATAGTTACCGACAGTGATCGATGCGGAGCGAGCCATGTTCGAAGCCTACGCTTCACCGTATGGCACGACCAGTTCCCACTCTTGATTACGAGCGCGAACTCATGGCAACTGGTGCACGCATCATTGCTGGAATGGATGAAGTGGGTCGTGGCGCTATTGCAGGGCCAGTCACCATCGGAGTTGTTGCGATTGATGCAACTATTGGCGCAGTGCCTGAAGGTCTGGCCGATTCGAAATTGATGACACCGAAGCGCAGAGAAGCAATGGTGCCTGTTGCCAAAGAGTGGGGTCTTGCGTGGGCAACAGGTTCTGCAACAGCAGCCGAAATCGACAAGTACGGAATTATGACTGCGCTCAGTCTTGCGGGTAGTCGGGCATTGACGGCGCTTGGGTTGCGACCAGACATCATCATCCTTGACGGCAACAACAGTTTCCTTCTTGAAGAAGATGATGGGCCGCGCATTGTGACACGCATCAAGGGGGACCAAAATTGCGCAAGTGTGTCAGCAGCAAGCGTGATTGCCAAAGTGGAACGTGATGCGTTGATGACGGAATTACACGAACAGTTTCCGCACTACGGATGGAGCGGTAACAAGGGTTACGGCGCAGCAGTACACACTGATGCAATAAAGATTCACGGAGTCACTGACTTGCATCGCAAGTCGTGGAACTTGGGTGTTTAGCCTTTAGCGCCTGAGACTTTGATGTCTTTAAATGGAGACACGGAGTCGATTCCCATGTCTTTCGGAAGACCAAGCACGCGCTCACCAACGATGTTGCGCATCACTTCATCTGAACCACCAGCTATACGAAGGCCAGGTGCACCAAGTACGAAGTTTGACCATGCGTAGGTGCCCCACTCGCCGCTGTCTGCGATGAGCTTTGGTCCGAGAACATGTGACACGAACTTCACAAGACGAGCTTGGTTGTTCACCAACACCATCTTGCCGACTGAACCTTCAGGTCCAGGAAGTTTTCCGGCCTTGGCAGATGCAGCGGTGCGCTGAGCGTTCATAGCTGCAATGCGGTAGTTCATAACGATGTCAGCAAGTTGCACGCGAATGAGTGGGTCTGTGTCGAGTCCGTAATGCTTCACCATTGCAACAACGCGAGTAAGCAGGTTGCTGTCTCCAGCATTGCCTCCACCGATTGATGCACGCTCGTTCATGAGGGTTGTGAGAGCCACGTTCCAGCCGTTGTTGATGTCACCAAGACGGTGGTCATCACGAACGCGCACTTCGTTGAAGAAGATTTCGTTGAAGCTTGCGCCACCGGTCATCTGCTTCAGCGGGCGAATGTCAACGCCAGGGGCTTTCATGTCGACAATAAAGCCAGTGAGACCTTTGTGCTTTGGCATATCCCAGTCGGTACGGCAGATGATTTCACCAATGTCTGAGTAGTGCGCACCTGATGTCCACACTTTTTGACCAGTGATGATCCACTCGTCACCGTCTTTGACAGCTTTGGTGGTGAGTGATGCAAGGTCTGAACCTGCACCTGGCTCTGAGAACAATTGGCAACCAATAATTTCTGCGCTCCACATTTGCTTGATGTACAAGTCAAGAGCTGCAGGAGTTGCGTGGGCAAGGATTGTCGGAGCAACCATGCCAAGACCAATGCCGAAGCAGCTTTGGTCAGCAATGCGGAATTGCACTTCGAGTTGGCTGTACAAACGATCGTATGCAGATGGAAGTTCACGGCCGCCGTATTTCTTTGGTCCAGTGATCCATCCGAAGCCAGCCTTGAATTTCTTAGTGCGCCACACTTTGGCTTCTTGTGCTTGAGTGAACTCTGCGTCGCGATCGCGCTCGCGATAGAAGGTGTCTGCACCTTCACCCCAAACGAATGCTTTCTCAGCCACACGGCGTTCTGCGTTTGCCTCGAGAAAGGAGAGTGCTTCTTTTTCAAATTCTGCGATGGTGATGTCAGCCATGGTGTGTTTGTCCCCTAGTCGGACCCGATCAGGTCGCTTTGTACTTTCCTCACATTATCGGGATGTCGATTGATGGGCGAAGGCAGGTGGGAATTGACTAGCGTGGAGTCTTATGGGACAGCTTGTGGCAGTAGAACAAAAGGCTGGTGGCGCGTCCACCGTTGTGCGGTTTGAGACCAATCGCTCCCTCACGGGCAGCGGTCACGAGCGCTTTACTAGTGCCGCAGAGGCAAAGGGCCCTCGTCCCGCTGCGGTCATTGCCCGTCGTTTTTTTGAATCAGGCCATGTGTCCTGGGTCCATGTCTATGGCAACTGCATCACCGCTTCGCTTG
>CAMDBY010000089.1 GCA_945889575.1 Bifidobacterium breve | reverse complement strand
AATCGCAACCAGGATCGTGCACCTGCACCGCGTGAAGAATTGCGGGCACATGCCCACAATGAACGTCACCGCGTGCATAGCGAACTTCACTTAGCGGAAGAAGCATTACGGCACGGCGTCGAAGCACTAGATGTGGAAGAGCCAGGTCCAGAATGGAAACCAGTTCATCATCATGATCCGCTTGTTGGCATTGAAAAGAGCCGCAAGCACGTGTTGAAGCACTGGAAGACAAAAGAATGGAAGCGACGAAAGACAGTGCGTCGTGAACGCGCTATTGCGTTCAATTCTCCGCTTTAAGGTGTAATCCAACCTTCAAGAAAGTCTTCACGGCGTTCGTTCCATTCTTCAATGGTGATTCCGTAACGCACGTGGTCTTCCCACGTGCCGTTGATTTCAAGAAATCGCTCGGCTACGCCTTCAGTGCGGATATCAAGTTTTTCCATGACACGACGTGAATTGCTATTGCGTGGAATGATGCAAATTTCAAGTCGATGCAAGTGAAGATTTTCAAAGGCATATTGTGCCAGCACGACTAACGCTTCAGCCATGAGTGAACGACCTGCTCGCGACTTATCGATCCAGTAGCCGATGGTGGCAGATTGAAATGCACCACGAACAACATTGTTCAAATTGATTTCTCCAGCGAATGCACCGTCGACAAAAATACCGAATGCGTATTGCGAACCGGCAAGCCGTTCACGGTCTCGTGCGCCACACCGAGCTGCAAATACATCACGATTTTGTTCAGGGTCTGGGTGATGCACCATGCGGATCGGTTCCCATACCGTGAGCCATTCGCCGTTACGACGGCGCACTTCGCTCCATCCGTTGAAATCTTGCGGAACCAACGGGCGCAACACCACGCGACGTCCATACAAGCGAAGCCCAACGTTGGAAGGTCGTGCTGGATGGACAGCGGTCATGAATTCAGTCTGACACGATGAGCGACCCCATCGAGAAGTCCACGGGTTGACACGGTGATCTCTGCGAGGCGTAGACGGCGCATGGTGGCAACAAGAATGCAACAGCCGGCCACAATGATGTCTGCTCGGTCTGGACCAAGGCCTGGGTTCTGTACACGAAGTGCCAGTGGTTCGGTTGCCATAGTGCGAAACACATCTTCCACAGCCTCGCGAGACAAGGCCATGCCGTGCAGTGCAGAATCGTCAAACTCGTGAAGCCCTAGTTCGACAGCTGCAATAGTGACGATGGTGCCAGCAACGCCCACTGTGCGAATTGCCGTACCGACGATGGGGTGGTCACGAGTGATGTCTTCAAGTTCATCGGACACCGCACCAATAAGATTGGTGAGGTCTTCGGGGCGAGGCAGATCTGACGAAATATGAGAGTCAGTTGAGGTAACTGCGCCGAAAGGAATACTGGCAAAGACGTCGATTGATTCTGTTCCCACTGTGTATTCAGTGCTGCCTCCACCGATATCAATGACCAAGGTTGGTGTATCGATGTCGGGAAGTCCGATGAGTGCCCCAGAAAATGTCAACGCAGCTTCGTCTGATTCGGATAACACCTCAACAGTCAATTGAGTTTTCTCTCGCAGCAATTCGCTGAAGCTGGCGGCATTGCGGGCCCGTCGACACGCGGCAGTTCCTACTATTTGAATGTTGGTCACGCCAAGTGATTGTGCGGTAGTCACGTACGACGCAATAACTTCGACAGTTCGCGTCATGGCTTCGAGTGAAAGCTCGCCAGTTGATTGCAGGCCTTCGCCAAGTCGCGTTGAGGTGATGGTGCGTGTTAGTTCCGTGCCGTGCTCATCAATGACAAGGAGGTTCGTAGAATTTGTCCCTACGTCGATAGCTGCAACGCTTGTCATAACGGCTGTGCGTACGTAACGCCACGTTCGTCGAGTTGTTGTGCCACCCATTTGCCAACGGAGTCATCGCCACCCGCGAGCCAATGTGCAAAATGAGCGTGCAGACATTTAACGCCACGCCGTGTGCCACCGACTCCGGCTGATGGGCGTGGCCCTTCATGTGTCGCGGGGATCATTGCGTCGCGTCGTTCTTGATAACGAACATGAATGGCATCAATTGCTTCAAGACCAATGATGGCTTCAACTGTGTTAACACCGCCGTCAGCTTCAAGTGTGCTGACAGCATGAACTTCTGTACCGCCGACAAGCCAGTACAACGTTGGCATGGGTGTGCCGTCTTCTAACAGAGGGGCATTCATAAGAACAACAGGAGCACCATCAGTAGAGCGAACCACAACGCGAAAATCGCCTTGAGGAGTACGCCCAATCAGAGCAGTGACCGCGGCGAGATCTTCAGGTGAAGGGGAAGCGCCAGGCAGTTGCATAAATTAGCGAACAGCAAGCCACACAAGAACAGCAACGACAACGACGACAACAGGTATGGCGCGCTTAAGAATAGGGCTACCAGCTGCGCTGAGAAGATTAAGTGGTGCAACGTCTGCGCTCTCGATGGTGCGAACACCTTCTGTTGGTGCTGGCGCTGCTGCAGGTGCTGCTGCGGCTGGTTGTTCTGCAATCAGAGTGTTCAGATTGACAACAAACTGGGCAAGCAGCTTGTCGCTGATGTCTGCCATTGCACCGCGACCAAATTGCGCAACTTTTCCTGTGACAGAAAGATCTGTGTTGACAGTGACAGAGGTGTTGGATGCGTCGACTGCAGTCATCTCGGCAGTAATAAGTGCTGACGCATTGCCCTTGCCTGTGGTGTCGCGTCCTTCGCCTTTGAGTACTACTTTGTGGGCAACATCATCGCGTTCAACAAAATTTGCCTGGCCCTTGAACTGTGCCTGAATTGGTCCGACTTTGACTTTGACTATTCCGCGGTACGTGTCGCCTTCAATTTCTTGCAACTGGGCGCCAGGGAGGCAGGGAGCAATCCGCTCGACGTCTGTGAGAATGCGCCATGCATCTTCAACGGGAACTGCAACTGTGAATTGATGATTTAGGTCCATGTGTCGAGATCCTCTGTGGTGTCGATATCTGCTGAATTGCCTTCACAGGCTACTTCCCGAACGAGTTCGGGATGCAGGTGAATGAGACTTCGTGCCCCAGCATCTGGGTCTGCGTCGAGATCTTCAAACATGTCCCAGACGCTTGAGTGAAGTCGTACAGGGTTGCCACGTGTGCCGTTGTATGCGGCAATCGCTATGGGTGCAGTTGAAGACGCAACATTGCTCCATGCCTCGGATGTGAGAAATGGTTGGTCAGCTAATCCGACAACAATGGCGTCATAGCCGTGACTGCGTGCGAACTTCACTGCTGTGATCACGGAACTGCGTTGACCCGTTTTCCAATCTGGATTGTGGACCACCTCGACGTCGCCGATGTGGTTGCTGAGGTCGAGAGCACCTGAGACAACAATGAATCCATCAAGGTCTGAACCAGTCATTGCGGACAGTGAACGCGAGATGATTGAGTGCCCGTCAATATGCGACAGCAGTTTGTGTTGAGGGCCTGAAAAGCGTGTGCCGGAGCCAGCAGCCAGAAGAACTCCGAGGGTGGTGCTGTGATGTGCTTCCATTCGTAATAGCCTGCCTGAAATGAAACGGGTTGGCACATTTCTGCGCGGGGTAGCCGTTACAGGGCTTCTCAGTGCATTTCTCTCTGTCGGGCCAGCCAGTGCAGTAAGCAATACCGGGAAAGACGCTTCGTCGCGCTCTATGCAGATGCCTGGTGAGCGCATCCGTCAACGCCCTCAAATTTCGATTAACGCCATTCACGCCCTGAGTCTCATCATGCGTACAGAGAATAAAGAAGACCCTACGTATCTGGTGTCTCGCCGTGTTGTTTCAGATGGCGTTGCAACACGTCTTTCGCTAGACCCGACTGAACTGAATCGAGCATGGTCACGTGCGCCCCGCGACCATCAGATAGCTGTGTTGTCGGCACTCACGCAACTTGATGTTCCCTATCTCGAGGGCAAAGAAGATTCGTACGTCAAGATGGATTGTTCAGGACTGATGTGGTTTGCATGGCGTACTGCTGGCGTCGACATGCCTCGTCAAGCTGTGTCACAACTTGATCGCCGCATGCGTGTTGACCGCGAAGATGCAATTGCGGGAGACATCACCGGCGAAGGAACTCATGTGCAGATATATCTCGGTACAGGACTAGCAATGATTCATGCACCGTTTGGTGGCAAGTTTGTGAAATTTAAAATCATGTCGGCTGAACAAGCTGCACGTGTTGTATGGACAAACCCCAGCAATATTGCAACGTTCCGCTTGTAGCAGTTAGTGAATTGCGCCGTCGCTGGCGCCAAGGGGTGAAGCATTACGCCCGGTACGAGTAGCGATAATTTCGCCCACAATTGAAATAGCGGTTTCTTCAGGCGTACGGCCGCCGAGGTCCAGGCCGATTGGTGAATGAATACGGGCTAAATCAGCTGCACTAGTGATTCCGACTTCTGCCATTCGTTCGAGACGTTTTGCATGGGTTTTACGGCTACCCATCACGCCGATGTATCCGGCGGACGTTGCAAGCGCGCCTTGAATTGCTGGTACATCAAACTTTGGGTCGTGCGTCAAAATACATACGGCATCACGCGACGATAAGCGGTGGCCATTTTCTGTAAACATTGGTGTTGGCCAAGTGACTTTGACGTCGTCTGCCATGGGAAACCGACGGCGTGTTGCAAACACTTCACGCGCATCACATACGGTGACGTGATAGCCAAGAACTTTTGCAACGCGAGCCAAGGCTGCTGTGAAATCAACTGCACCAAAGATCCACATCAGTGGTGGCGGTGAAAAACTCTCAATGAAGATACGTACTGTTTCTGTATCAATGAGATCTTCTGGGGTTGATTCACCGTGAGGTCCGTAATGACGTACCAACGTGCGGCCCGCTTCAAGCTCTCCCAATGCATCACGACCGACGACACGGTCAATGTCTGAGTTGCCGAGCGAGCCACCGACAATGCCAACAGGTGTGACGACCATGGTTGAGCCAACATGCGGGCCTTCGATGACAGTGACTAGAGCAACAGGCGAATTGTCGCGAACATGCGCAGAAAAGGTTTGGTACGAACCCATGGTCACCATTCAAGTGGCTGAATGAAGAGGTGAATAATGCCACCACATGTGAGACCGACAGCGAACGCTTCATCATCTGAATAGCCAAATGTGACAACACGGCTGGGCTGCTCACCCGAAAGAATTGCCAACGCTTCTGAGACAACAGCGCTTTCTACGCACCCACCACTGACAGACCCGCTGACTTCACCGTCTTGATTGACAGCCATTGCTGCGCCCGCCCCGCGTGGACCTGAGCCTTCAATGTCAACAACGCGTGCGATGGCGACTCGTTTACCATCGGTTTGCCAGCGATCGATGTCGGAAAGAAGTTCACGCATGATTAATGACCTTAGTGAGTTGCTCGAGGGCATCAAGAGAATGACCCTCCACGAAGTCATCAACATACGGCAGCGCAGCTGCCATTCCTCGGGCAAGTGGGGCATATCCCGGCGTGACTTTCAGTGGGTTCACCCACACAATGCGAAATGCGACACGATGAAGGCGTTCCATTTGTTCGGCCAACACGATGGGGTCTCCGCGATCCCAGCCATCGGACAACACCACAACGATTGCCCCACGGGCCATTCCGCGAACGCCCCATTCGTTATTGAATAATCGCAATGTCTCTCCGAGGCGTGTTCCACCGCTCCAGTCACGCACATTTTCACCTGCGGCACGTAATGCACGATCAGGATCTTTTGAAGAAAGTTCTCGCGTAATGCGGGTGAGTCGAGTGCCCAATGTGAACGCCTCAACACGCTGGCGACCGGCAACGCCTGCATGAACGAACCGAACAAGCGCACGTGCATACGGCTCCATCGAGCCACTGATGTCGAGAAGGAACACAATGCGTCGTGGCTTGTCACCTTTTTCTACCCAATGACGGCGCATCGGCTCTCCGCTTGCAGCAAGAGACGCACGTACGGTTGCGCGCATGTCTGGTCGCTTTCCACGTGAACGGGTTGGCTTCATGCGCAGTGATGGGCGGGGAGGGCCAGCCACGCGCAATGACTGCATGAACATTTGTGCTTGTTGCATCTCGTCATTCGAGTAATCAGCAAAGTCTTTGTCACGCAAAGTTTCAACGCCAGAGAATCGCAACGTGATGGTTGGGTCGTCTGATGCATCAGCGTTTCCGTCTGCACTGCCTTCTTCTTCGTCAGAGTCCAGAGCAAGTGTGACCTTCAGTTGTTCCTCTTCGTCAGCTTCTACTGATTCTCGATGTCCCCAAAAAACATTGAATGCTTTGTCAAACATTGCAATGTCTTCCGGGCGACGTACCAGAGTGGCACGACCTGCCCAGTACACAGACTGACGGTCATCGATGCCGACTAATGACAACGCGTTGATAAAAGTCAGAACAGAATCAAGTGGCGTTGCAATATCGAGACGGCGAAGAACGCGTGCGAATCCGACTGCGAGTCGGTCAGGGTTTGACTCAACCGTGAAGGAGGCCACGGTCGAATGCCTGTTGTACAACGCCAGCGATTCCGTGATCGCGCACACGACTGTGATCTTCGCGATATTTCAACACCGTGCCGAGCGTGCGGTCGAGAACTGTTTCATCGATTTCTGTGATGCCAAGTCGGCCAAGTGCTGCTGCCCAGTCAATAGTTTCTGCAACCCCAGGAGGCTTGTACAGATTGATGGCGCGGAGTGCTTCGACTGCGCCTGCAACTTGACGAGCAAGAACTTCGCTCGCTTCTGGAACGCGCATTCGCACAATTTCGACTTCACGATCAAACGATGGATGTTCCACCCAGTGATAGAGACAACGACGCTTTAATGCGTCGTGAACATCGCGGGTGCGGTTTGAGGTGAGAATCACAATGGGTGGGTTGTCAGTGCGAAATGTTCCGATTTCAGGAACTGTTACTTGAAAATCTGACAAGACTTCTAAGAGATATGCCTCGAACTCGTCATCGGCACGGTCGATTTCGTCAATCAGCAAGACAGGAGGAGTGGCATGTCCATGGTCGATTGCACGAAGGAGGGCGCGCTTCAGTAAAAACTTCTCGTCGTACAGTTGGCCTTCTAGTTCTGCAGTGCCCGTTTGAGCTGCTTCGCCAGACGCTTCGGCTGCACGTAGGTGCAATAACTGGCGTGA
>CAMDBY010000088.1 GCA_945889575.1 Bifidobacterium breve | reverse complement strand
GCTCTTAGTCGGCCCACCAACAGCGTTGACGTCAATCTCAATCAACCCGTCACTACGTTGTCACCCACCATCGGTACAAATGCCAGCAACACGGGCAAGAAATTCTCATTCGTTGAGTTGGTAGATAATGCCACCGGCGACAAAGGAACTATTGCTCCTGCTGGCAAACCGATGGTGGTGAACTTCTGGTATTCAACGTGCGAACCATGCAAACGAGAAATGCCTGCACTGTCTGCATCAAGCGCAAAATATGCAGCCACCGTTGACTTCATTGGTATTAACCCCAATGACTCGCGTGAAGTTGCCACCGAATTTCTGAAGAAGTACAACATCACGTACCCGACATTCATTGATGATGGAACACAACTTGCGGAAGCGGGAGTTGTCACACTTCCTGCCACATTCTTTCTTGATAGTTCTGGCACAATTGTTGCTCGACGAGCTGGCGAGATAACTGTGGCTGAAATCGATTCGATTCTCACAAATGATCTGAAAGTCTCGCCATGATTGCAATCGAAGGAAACTTCGCATATAGCTTCCTTCTTGGAATCATGGCGGCAGTGAACCCATGCGGCTTTGTTCTCTTGCCTACATACCTTGTGTATTACCTCGGTACTGAACTCAATCGTGAGGGCGAACACAAGACAGCAACATTGCGGCGTGGACTAAGCGTTGGCATCGCAGTGTCGTCAGGCTTCATTGGTTTATTCCTTGTTGTCGGAATCATCTCACGCGCATTTACAACCGTCATTCGTGACAATGCTAAATATGCGGCCCTTGTTATCGGCATTGGTCTTGTTGCTATGGGCATTGCAATGTTGTTTGGGTGGAAACCACCCATTGCTCAGCCAGATGTTTCTGTAGAACGCAAGCGCACTACATGGAACATGTTCTTGTTCGGCATTGTGTACGCCATTGCTTCCATCGGATGCACAATCGGTCTCTTGGTCTCAGTCATTCTCGGTTCCATTAACAGGAATGGTTTTGTCTCCGGAGTTATCAGCATTGTCCTCTACGGGCTTGGCATGGGACTGCTAGTGACATCACTAACTGTTGCGCTGGCATTTGCCCGCGTTGGGCTGGTCTCGACGATCAAAAAGAGCTTCAAGTGGTTTGACAAAGTCTCCGCTGTGTTTGTTGTATTAACAGGGCTATATGTGACGTGGTATTGGTTGGGTGCAATCACCGATCGCGGATCAGACGGAGTTACGTCTCGCGTTGAGAATTGGCAAACAAACGTTGTTGAATTCTTGAACAATACTGGCGTGTATCCATTACTTATTGTTTTCTGTGTCATCATCGCAACTGCCGGTTTAGTTATCCGCCGTTCCTCACTTCAGAGCAAGTAACCATGAACCTGTCTGAATTATTGCAATACGATGACGTCACCGAAGAGTCGACATTACGGTCCACGTTTGGATTTATGGCATTTCATGGCGGCGCGCTTGAAGAAATGACAGACACCATTGCAGCACGTGCGGCAGAACGCGCTGGTGCCTCGTATTACGGAATTCAGTTACCAGACAAACTTGAATGGCATCTTGCGTCACACACAGTGACAGCTGACCAATCACCTGCACTCGCATCTTTTCTCTCACATGTAAATATTGTGATCACCGTGCATGGTTTTGGTCGTGCCGGGTTCTTCACATCGCTACTACTTGGTGGGCGCAACCGTCGTCTCGCGTCTCACCTTGGCGCAACATTGCGCACGCATCTACCTGCTTACACAATCATTGATGACATTGATGAAATTCCGAGCAACCTTCGCGGCATGCATCAAGACAACCCCGTCAATGTGGTGGAACATGCTGGCGTGCAACTGGAACTACCGCCTCGAGTGCGCGGTGCTAGCCCACTGTGGTGGGACTGGGAAGGCCCTGGTTTAACTCCACATACTGAAAGCCTGATTGACGCTTTAGTGGACTGTGCCACCACCTGGGCTGGCTAATTCAACTTGCCCTCTACTCCACTAAGTTTCGTTGAGAGCTAAAAGGGGGCCGTATGGCTGAGCAAAAAATCGGACGCACGATGGCGGAATCGACACCTTCCTGGGACGGAGACATCGTTGCTCCCCCAGGTTCACCGAACATTGTGTATTGCGTCTTCGACGATGTGGGCTATTCCGACTTTGGTTGTTACGGATCAGAAATCGCAACGCCGAATATCGATCGCCTGGCCGCAGGCGGATTGCGCTACACAAACTTTCACACCACGTCGTTGTGTTCTCCTACACGTGCGGCATTGCTAACAGGTCGTAATCACCACGCGGTCGGTATGGGAACTCTTGCAAACTACGACATGGGCTACCCCGGATATCGAGGAAGAATAACGAAGGATGCGGCGATGATGCCAGAAATTCTCCGTGGTGCCGGTTACAACTCGTTCGCAGTGGGAAAGTGGCACCTCACACCTATGCACCACACGGGCCCGACTGGTCCGTTTGATCAGTGGCCAACACAACGGGGATTTGATCGTTTCTACGGCTTCATGGATGGCGCAATGAACCAATGGGAACCATTTCTCACTGAAGACAACCATCATGTTGCTACTCCCGATGATCCGAATTACCACCTTTCGATTGACATTACGAACCGTGCATTGTCAATGATCACATCGCAGAAGAGTTTGGCACCTGAAAAGCCGTTCTTCTTATACATGGCGTTTGGTGCTGGCCATTCACCCCATCATGTTCCAAAAGAAATGATCGATGAATACGTACCCATTTTTGAAAAAGGGTGGGACGTCACGCGTGATGAACGAATCGCTCGGCAAAAAGCAATGGGCATCATTCCACAAGACACTGTGTTGCCGCCACGTAATCCAGGCGTACGGGCATGGACTGAACTAAATGCAGATGAGAAGCGTCTCTTTGTTCGCTTCCAAGCTGCTTATGCTGCGATGCTCACACATACCGACCAACAAATCGGCCGAGTTATTGACACTCTCGAGACAATCGGTCAATTCGCCAACACAATTTTTATTGTGATGAGTGACAACGGTGCATCACAAGAAGGAAGCCACTTCGGCACTATGCACCAAGGTCGCTACTTTGAACGTGCACCAATGACGCTTGAACAATCCATTGACAAGATTGATGAGATTGGCGAAACACAGTGGTTCAACAACTATCCACTCGGTTGGGCCATGGCCGGTAACACTCCGTGCAAGTTTTATAAGCAGAACACACATGGTGGCGGCGTACGCGACCCTCTCGTTATGCATTGGCCAGCCGGATTCGACAAGTCAGAAGCCGGAACACTGCGCCACCAGTTCCATCATGTGAGTGACGTATCGCCAACAATGTTGGAAGTCATTGGCGTTGGTCTACCAAAAGCAATGAACGGTGTTGACCAGATGCCGTTGCACGGAACACCAATGACATACACCTTTGCAGGCGCTTCGACTCCAACGAAGAAGAAAGTCCAGCATTTCGAGATGCTCGGTCATCGCGGCATTGTTGCTGATGGTTGGAAAGCAGTGACGTTGCATCTTCCCCGCACCACGATGGATCAAGACGTGTGGGAGTTGTATGACCTCAATAACGACTTCTCTGAGACGAATGATCTTGCAGCAGCAAACCCCGACAAGCTGCGAGAACTTGAAGCTCTCTGGTGGGAAGAAGCGGCAAAGTACAAAGTGCTTCCAGTAGACGATGGAAGCGGTTCTCGTTTGCGTCGACCAGTGCGAAAGAAATTCGTACTATGGCCAGGTCTCGAGCGGGTCCCATCTGATGCTGCTCCTCGCCTTACAAACACCAGTTACACAATCGATGCTCACATCACAGTTCCAGTAAATGGCTGTGAAGGTGTGCTGTTGTCAGAGGGCGACCGTTGGGCTGGGTACGTCATGTTTGTTCAAGACGGAAAACCTTGTTTTCACTATCACTTCCCTCTTGAACGACATGAAGTTCGTGGCACACAATCTCTGACTCCGGGGGACCACGTAATTACTTGGAAACTCACAAAAGTGGAACGTGCTTCCGGGCATGGAACATTGTCTGTTGACGGCGTCGAGGTTGCATCTGTTGATATTCCACGCATTATTCGCGGATGGATGCCATTTAATGGTTTGCATGTTGGTCGCAATAACGGCGCACCAGTAGGAACTACTTACGAAGCGCCATTTCCCTTCACAGGAAAATTGCACCGTATTGAAGTGGAACTGCTGGATAAGGTTCCGGGCCCAGACCGCGACATCGAAAATCGCTCGGAGATGGGCAAGCAGTAACTGTTACGGCGCGAGACGTTCAACGCGCCACACAACGCCATTGCGCGTGTAACGGAAACGATCATGCAGGCGACTTGGTCTGCCTTGCCAAAATTCAATCTGGTCAATCGACAAGACATAGCCACCCCAATGTGGTGGACGAGGAACGTCACTGCCTTCGAAGCGTGCGGTTGCTTCTTCGATCAGATCATCTAGTTCTTCTCTGTTGCCGATAACTGTTGACTGAGGGGAAGCCCATGCACCCAATTGCGAGGCGCGGGGTCGTGATGCAAAATACTCATCGCTCACTGCATCAGTCGCCTGAGATATGACTCCCTGAATACGCACTTGTCTGTGAAGGTCAAGCCAAGCAAAGGTTCCTGCGGCCCGAGATTCGCCGGCAACCTGTATTCCCTTAGCGCTAGTGCGATTTGAGAAGAATGTGATGCCGTGTGCATCAATGCCTCGTGCCAACAACACTCGGGAATCTGGTTGCCCCGATGCATCAACGGTTGACAACACCATTGCATTTGGTTCAGTGACACCAACTTCTTCTGCTTGGTGATACCAGACGTTTAACTGCTTGATGGGATCAGCATGAAGGTCATCAATATCGAGCCCTGCTGTCTCGTATTGAATACGTCGGTCAGAGATACCCATGATTACGCCTTGGGTGTGATGTGTGTGGCACCGCGCATGTATGGCAGAAGCACATCAGGAATGCGCACGCTGCCATCTGGTTGGCGGTGGTTTTCACAAATCGCTGCCCACACGCGTGGCACTGCCAATGCAGAACCATTCAGGGTGTTTGCGATTTCTGTTCCCTTTTGGCCTGTGCGCTTGAAACGAATATCTGCACGGCGTGCTTGGTAATCAGAGAACCAGGAAACGCTGCTGACTTCTAACCAGGCATCACAACCAGGTGCATAGACCTCAATGTCAAAACTGCGGTGATGACTTCCACCCATGTCGCCTGTACAAATTTCAATAATGCGATACGGCAATTCCAGTGCGGCCATCAACGCTTCTGCACGACCAACTAATTCAGTCAATAACGCTGGTGCGTCTTCTGGGCGAGCAATCGCAAGAATCTCTACTTTGTCGAATTCGTGTGCACGCAACATGCCACGAGTATCACGCCCAGCACTTCCCGCTTCGCGGCGATAGCAGGGTGAATACGCCATCAGACGTACTGGTAGTTCGGCTTCGTCTAACACTTCACCTGCATGTAGCGACGTGAGTGGAACTTCAGCTGTAGGAATTGCCCACAGGTCATCGCGCTCAATGGCATATGCCTCATCAGCGAACTTCGGAAGGTGCCCGGTGGCAGTAAGTGTTGCAGTAGTAACAAAACTTGGTGGGCGAATTTCTTCGAACGCATCAGCGTTTTGATCCAACGCAAACTGACACAGTGCTCGTGCAAGGGTTGCACCGAGACCGCGCTGCATGGTGAACATTGCGCCAGCAATTTTTGTGGCCCGTTCGTTATCAAGAATGCCAAGAGCCGTTGCAGTCTCCCAGTGAGGAACACGTTGATGATCACCAAAAGTGGCAGGCAAATTAATTGGGCCCTTCACGATGGGGTTCTCATGATCGCCTGCGCCATTGGGGGCATCAGGGTGAGGCAAGTTTGGAATACGCAACATGATTTGCTGCAGCGCGTCTTGCACAGTGTCGATCTCGCTCTGAAGAACGCGTTCCCGGTCTCCACCAGCGCGACTGCGCTCCATCAGGGCTTCGGCTTCATCGTTCTTCTCGTCGCGACGTAGAGCGCCCACCTGCTTTGAGAGGTCGTTTACTTCGGCTCGCAGAGCGTCGCGCTCAAGGCTGATCTCGCGAATACGAGAATCCAAGGCAACGGCTTCATCGACCTGAACTAGGAGGTCTGGCTTTCCCCGGCGGGCCAAGGCAGACCGCACCCCATCAAGGTTCGTGCGCAAAAGTCGTACATCAATCACAGGATTTCAGGCTACCTGTCCCGCCTTTCGTGCTGAGAGGTATTTGGTTCGTAAAGTGGAGACGTGTCCGTTGTTGTCGAAAATCTGAGTGTTTCCTATGGCGACCTCGTGGCTGTCGACAATGTGTCGTTCGAGGCTCCATCGGGCAGCGTGACTGTCATCCTCGGGCCCAATGGCGCCGGCAAGACCAGCACTATTGAAGTCTGTGAGGGCTTTCGCACAGCTAAATCTGGCTCTGTGCGGGTTCTAGGGCTTAACCCTGTCTCTGACCACCGTGCACTGACTGAGCGTATGGGGGTCATGCTGCAAGGTGGCGGCGTCTACCCCAGTGCCCGAGTACGTGATGTGGTGTCTCATTTCTGCGCGCTTCACAACAAAGGTGTCAATGCCACGCAATTGATTGAACGGGTTGGCCTCTCAAATCGTTCTACTGGCACATGGCGCAAGCTGTCGGGCGGCGAACAACAACGATTGTCACTTGCTTTGGCATTAGCTGCAGATCCTGATGTGATCTTTCTAGATGAACCAACATCGGGCGTTGACATTGACGGTCGTGACGTCATCGCCGACATTATTCGTGATTTGTCAGCTCGAGGTACAACTGTTGTCCTCGCATCGCACGACATGGCGGAAGCAGAAAAGGTTGCAACCCATGCGGTGTTGTTTACATCCGGAAAAGTAATCGCAAGTGGTGACATTACGTCGCTGCTCACATCACGTAAACATTTACGGTTCACTTCTTCAGTTGGGCTTGTACCTGCAGAACTTGCAGTATCAATCAATAGTCCAGTTGTAGCTATCGGTGACGGTGTCTACGAAGTAGCTTCAGAACCAACACCGCAACTCATGACACGCATCTCACAATGGCTTGCGGATAATTCGCACCCGCTACTAGGCGTAGACATGGGCAAAGAGTCGTTGGAAGATACGTATCGACGGTTGACTCGAGGCG
>CAMDBY010000087.1 GCA_945889575.1 Bifidobacterium breve | reverse complement strand
TGCGGCGGGCAAAGTCAAAAATCTCGTCAGAGGCGACGTCCTCTTTGAATCCGGCGATGAACCTGACTCCATCTATGTGGTCCTGTCTGGCCGAATTGCAATAGCTATCGGCAATAAGCCACTTGATAATCGTGAAACTGTCATCGCTCTTATGGATGAGGGTGACCTTTTCGGCGAAATGGGCATGCTCGACGCAAGCACCCGTTCCGCCGGAGCCCGTGCACTTGAAGCTTCATCCGTTCTTGAACTTCCCTACTCAGCTGTCACTGAACAACTCAACTCATCAAGTGCATTGATGTGGAATGTCATTGGCATGCTTAGTCGTCGCCTTCGCGCAATGGACCAAGCATTGGCAGACAGTGTGTTCCTTGATGTCACCGGACGTACAGCGAAACGCCTTCTTGAATTGTCAGATGGAAAAGATGATTTCACTTTGCCAGTGACGCAAGAAGAACTTGCCGGCATGGTGGGTGCATCTCGTGAGCGTGTCAACAAAGCAATCGCAAGTTTTATCAAACTGCGCTGGCTTGAACAGCGCGACCGTTCGTACCGCATTCTCGAACGCGAAAAACTCTCACAACGCGCGTTGTAAGAATGATTAGCGCACTGCGCTGAGCAACCAAGCTTTCGCACGCGCAAACGCATCAGCTGCATCGTCAGGTCTGTGTGCTGGTCGAGATGCATCATGTGCAAATGCATGTTCTGCTTCGGGATACAACACAACTTGCACACCCGTTGAACGCAATTGGTCAATATCGACAATCGGTGTGTAGTGGTCTTTTTCACCCACGATTGCAAGAACACCTTCTGCATATCCTGAAATCAACATGCCGAGTGGCTCACCTTGTGTCGGGCTACGCCACGCCTCAGGCAATGTGATCATTCCGTAAAAGCTCACGATGCGTGCAAACCGTTCATCGCGTGCAGCTTTAAAGCAATACATTCCTCCCATACAAAAACCGATCAGACCAACTATCTCTGTGCCCAGCGCATCTGCTGCTTCTAACAAGTCACTCAGGTTTTTTGCATCATCAAGTGCTGGCACTGCGGCAAAACGCGGGTCGATATCAGGACCAAGGTCCGCTCCAGGAAATGGCTCAACTGCAACAACAGACATTCCCCATTCGCGCGAGAACCGCGCAACCAAGTCGTCATACAACGGACGTAGACCAAAAATATCGGGCGCAACAACCAGGCCCATCACAGGTGATTCGTGATGAACAATCTCAGCGGAGGTTCCTGACGGAAGAGTGATGCGCATTCCTTAAGTATTGCCGAACGGGTGAGACCCCCGGTGAGCCTTCAGTGCCTTCATGAGGTGAAGGGTGTTTCGCATTGTCCCTGCATGACATTTGCAATACATCCCTATTACCGACAAACACAGACAGATTCCGACTCTGACCAACCACTTCCCAACGCCCTCGTGTGGTCCACCGTTACCTCTGGCCCTGCCAGACAATTCATTGACGAATGGGCTCGCCTTTCCCACCGACCCAGCGTTCTGCGCCGTGTCAACACATGGGACTTCTTGCCTCGTCCCGTGGCAGACCTTGATGACTTATTGACTGTCTGTGGCTTTGGCATGCCATACGACGACGAAGCCGGAGACCTCGTGTTGTGGCACATGACGCGGCTTGCTGCACATGATGATCTTGCGGCGCGTGTATGTCTGCACCGCATCATGCCGGCTGTCATGTCGGTAGCCCGCAGACGTGGACGCATCACGCCGGGCGGAGTAGAAAACGCGATTGGTGACGCGATCTCCACCGCGTGGATGGTGATTCGTGAATTCCCATACGACCGCCGCCACGTAAAAATCGCCGCAAATCTTGTTCGTGATGTCGAGTACTACGGGTTTGTCCGTGACCAACGGCTGCGCAGAGTTTCTGAAACACAGGTCGGTTCCGAAGCGCTGCAACAAATAGAAGAAGCCCAATTTGTAAAGACGGTCGACCAAGAACTTGACGATGTCTTGTCGTATGCATCTGAAATGGGAGTGAGCACACCACAGATTGAACTACTGCGAACACTTGGTGAAGGAAGACATGCAGACGACATCGCTACAGACCAAGGTGTGTCACCACGAACTGTTCGTAACCATAAATACACCGCCATCAAACGGGTACAACATGTTCTTGCAAAGAACGAAACAACTAGGAGAGACTAACGGTGCAGTTTTACGCGACGAAGTCGCAAACTGTTTGTCACTACGAACACAGACGATGACGCCATCGCTAGGCCGGCCCACATGGGGTTCAACCTGCCAGAGGCTGCTAACGGAATTGCTGCCACGTTGTACGCAAAAGCCCAGAACACATTGGTGCGGATAGTGCGAAGTGTTGCCCTCGATAAACGGATCGCATCAGGAACTGACCGCAAGTCTCCGTTCACAATGGTGAGGTCACTTGCTTGCATAGCAACGTCTGTTCCGCCGCCCATTGCAATTCCAACATCTGCTTGCGTCAACGCCGCAGCGTCATTCACACCATCGCCCACCATTGCAACTGCATAGCCGCGTTCTTGTAAATCGCGAACCACCGCAACTTTGTCTTCTGGCATCACACCGGCATACAAATGATGCTCATCAGTTTCAATGCCGACAGATTCAGCAATTGCGCGCGCAGTTGTCGCGTTGTCACCTGTCAACAAGATTGGCGCAAGACCCATAAGCCGCAACGAAGCAATCGACTCAGCACTGGTCGGTTTGGGCTGATCAGCCAATGAAATCACGGCCTTTGCTTGCCCTCCCCAAGTCACAATGACCGCGGTATGGCCCAACTCGCGCGACGATGCCAGCCCATCACGAATGACTTTCGGCAAAATAACGAGACGTTCACGGAACATTTCTTCACGACCAACCGTGATGATTGTGCCGCCAATGCGACCTGTTGCTCCAACACCCGGTAACGATTCAAACTCATCAAGCGATGGCAACACACCAACTTCTTCTTCAGCAGCACGCACAATGGCACGCGCAATAGGGTGCTCACTGCTCTTCTCCACAGCTCCGGCATTTAACAATGCTTCATCACGAGACACTCCATCAACACACATCACATCAACCAATGTCATCACGCCAGTTGTAACGGTGCCGGTCTTATCAAGCACCACCGTGTCAATACGGCGCGTGCTTTGCAGAACATCAATGCCTTTAATAACAATTCCCATTTGAGCAGCGCGACCGCTACCCACCATCAGTGCGGTAGGTGTCGCAAGACCCAACGCACATGGACAGGCAATAATCAGTACTGCAACAGCAGCGGTAAATGCTTTCGAAGCATCTCCATCGAAATACAACCAACCAGCCAATGTGGCTGCGCTGATGATAAATACTGTCGGAACAAAAATACTGCTGACTTTGTCTGCAAACCTCTGCACCGGTGCTTTCGTGGCCTGAGCCTCGCGCACTAACTTGGCCATCCGCGCAAATGTTGTCTCAGCACCCACTCGAGTAGCGCGCACCACAATGCGACCATTCATGTTCACAGTTGCCGATGTCACAGAATCGCCCACCACAACATCAACTGGAACGCTCTCGCCTGTCACCATGCTCATATCAATGCTGGAAGCGCCTTCGGCAACTACTCCATCTGCAGCAATCTTTTCCCCAGGTCGCACAACAATCATGTCGCCTTCACGCACCACAGACGCCGGTATCGACACTTCAACACCATCGCGCAATACCGTCGCATACTTGGCACCTAATGCCAACAACGACCGCAACGCATCACCTGCTGAATGCTTTGCTCGCATTTCCAGATAGCGACCAACCAAAATGAACGATGTGACAGTGGCACCCACTTCGAAATACACATGGGACGAACTGGATTGTGTCATTGTCATTCCGGAATGCCCCATTGACGAAATGGCCTCGCCCCACACAACAGCCCAAATACTCCAGGCGGTCGCGGCAATTACGCCAACACTGATCAGTGTGTCCATGGTGGAAGAACCATGCATTGCATTGCGGAATGCGGTCTTATGAAACGGCCAGGCGCCCCAGGTAACAACAGGTGCCGACAAACCCATCGCCCACCATTGCCAGTTGTGAAACTGCCATGCCATCACCATCGACAACAAGACAACGGGAATTGTGAATACAACAGAAATTCCTAAACGAATGGATGCTGCACGTAAGCGTGCTTCGAGATCATCGTCAAACGGTTGATCATCCATCACGCGCGCCGAATACCCGGCATTTTCAATTGCCTTGATGACAGTCGCCTCGGAAACCGAATCTCCGTCGAATGCCACCATTGCTGACTCGGTTGCGTAGTTGACTGCCGCTTCAATGCCCGGAATTTCGTTGAGTTCTTTTTGAATCTTGGCGGCACATGCGCCACAGGTCATTCCCTGAACTGCAAGTTCCACTTCAATAATGGAAGCCGGGGGCAACACAACACTCATACCTATTACCTACCACCGAATTCAGGTGAACGCTTTGCCAGGAATGCATTGATGCCTTCTTGAGCAACATCTGACACCACAGCATCAGCCATAACAGCCGAAGCAAATTCATATGCCTGATCTTCTGGCAACACAATTTGGTCGTAATAGGCACGCTTACCAATTGCTTTTGATTCACGTGAACCGCGTGTCGCACGCGCCATTAATTCATTCACTGCTGCATCAAGTTCCCCATCAGCAACAACGGCATTCACAAAACCCCACTCCAAAGCAGTCGCTGCAGAAATTGCGTCACCCGTCATCGCCATCTCTAATGCACGCTTCGGTGACAAGTTGCGCGCAACCGCAACTAATGGTGTGTGACAAAACAAACCACCCTTGCCACCAGGAATCGCAAAACCTGCAGACTCGGATGCAACTGCAAGATCACACGTGGCCACCAATTGACACCCAGCAGCTGTTGCAAGCGCGTGCACTCGAGCAATAACAACTTGCGGAATGCGATGCATCAACTGCATCAAGTTCGAACACACAGTAAAAAGCTCGAACGCATCATCTCGTGACGTCCCAGCCATCTCCCCAAAATTATGTCCAGCCGAAAAAACTGGGCCCTCAGCCGCAAGCACGACTCCCATCGCATCAGAGACAGCAATCTCCTCAAAGGCGGCAGTGAGTTCCCTCAGAACATCCATCGATAACGCATTGCGCTTGGCTGGGTTACACAGCGTGACGGTGACAATGTCAGCCTCACGCGATACTCGAACTTTTTGGTCCATAACAAACCTCCATGGTCACCATATATATGGCAACGCATTGGTGCGCCCTCTGGGGCTCGAACCCAGGACCTGCGGATTAAAAGTCCGTTGCTCTACCAACTGAGCTAAAGGCGCAGAAGCACCAGTACCCAGAGCGAAACTCGCCCCAGACGCCGAATACATCCGTTTTCCATACTAGTTCGCCCGAGCCGAATACCTTCAGACCGTTACAAATGGCCCCATCTGGCCGTTTGCCAGCCCCGCCCATATCCTCGCGTGGAGGCCTTCGGAGGAGAAATCTGATCCCACTGACCCGCCCTCAGAAGTCTCGAGTAAATGTGACGAAAAAGTGCTCGGGTGCCTAGAAATCGCCGTAATTCTGAATTACTTTAATTTTGTTCAATTAACCCTTTGAACAATTAATTTCACAGGAGTGAAAAAATGAAAAAAACAATTATCGCTATTGCTGCAGCATCAGTTCTTTTGCTTTCAGCCTGCGGATCAGATGGCTCAACTTCTGACACCACTGTCGCCGCAACTGACGAAACCGAAATGGCTACTGAGGTAGGCAACATCGTTGCAGTTGCTCAGGGCAACCCAGAATTCTCAACTTTGGTTGCTGCAGTTACAGCAGCTGGTCTTGGTGAAGCACTTTCAGGAGAAGGACCATTCACAGTCTTCGCCCCAACCAATGCAGCGTTTGAAGCACTTCCAGCAGGACTTCTCGAGAAGCTTTTGCTTCCAGAAAACAAAGAAGTACTCACAAAGATCCTCACCTACCACGTGGTGGCAGCAAAAGTAATGGCCGCTGACGTTGCTGCAGGCGATGTCACCACACTTGAAGGTTCTGCCTTTGCCATCACAACAGAGGGCGGTGTCAAAGTGAACGCATCGAATGTAACTGCAACCGACGTTGCAGCATCTAACGGAGTCATCCACGTCATTGACGCAGTTCTTGTACCTGCATCAGTTGATGTTTCATCACTCTAGATAAAAACTAACGAATAGAGTCGGTAAGGGAATTCTCTTACCGACTCTATTTTTTTATCTATGCACTTGGGGATCTGCGTATCTATGACATCTAACATCACAGAACTCATCGGCGTCTACGACGCAGACTCGACATTGTTGGGTGAGGTCTCCTACTGGGTCAGTGCTCGTCTCGGCATCACTCATTGTTCGCTATGTGAAATCACTCACGGCCTGTTCACGAAGAAGTCCGAATGGAAACAATGCGCAGAATCATTCACTGTTCCCTTTCATCTGTTTCACCGTGACGACGCCCCTCACGATGTCATCTCCACACTCGCCGGTGAATTCCCTGCTGTCTTGCAACGCACCACCGAAGGTCTAAAAATCATCTTGACCAAAGAAGAACTTGAGCATTTCGATGGCCGCACCTCAGACTTTGCCGACTGGATAACTGACCACCTCAGCCCCGCATAAGGACGGAATATTCGCTGTATAGATAAACCGTTTGCCATATACGGCCTCGCCCAGCACACATCGCTGTACAAGGCCATACAAAAGGATTTACTATGACAATTAGCGAAGCACAACGATTCGACATGCAGGTCGGCCTGCGATCACACCTAGGAGAAGACGTGGCCAACATACTTATGGAACACCTACCACCTTCAGGCTGGTCAGACGTCGCCCGCAAACAAGACATCGTCGAAATTCGCAAGGATCTCAGCCGTATCAACGGCACCTTGAAAATCATCATCGGCGGCGTACTCACGGTGTCAGCCGCCATCATCGTTCTACTGATTCAACTGAACCAAAATATTTCTTCTTTGTAATTCCTAAATTTGGGCCGTTCAGCACACATCGCTGTACAAGGCCATACAAAAGGATTTACTATGAAAATTAGCGAAGCACAACGATTCGACATGCAGGTCGGCCTGCGATCACACCTAGGAGAAGACGTGGCCAACATACTTATGGAACACCTACCACC
>CAMDBY010000086.1 GCA_945889575.1 Bifidobacterium breve | reverse complement strand
TCCGTATCCGGACTTCTTGTATCCACCATGGGGCATTTCTGCAACAACAGGGATATGCGTGTTGATCCAGACGCAACCAAAGTCAAGATGTTTTGCCATGCGCATTGCACGACCGAAGTCGCGAGTCCACACGGACGACGCAAGCCCATACTCAACTCCATTCGCCCAACGCAACGCTTCATCTTCATCCGAGAATCGCTGCACAGTAATAACCGGTCCAAAGATTTCGTTTTGGATCATCTCGTCATCTTGCTTCAGGTCTGCAATGACAGTTGGCGTAAAAAAGTACCCGTCGTTACCTTGACGTTCTCCACCCGTGACAACGCGGGCATGCTTTGGTGTGCGATCAACAAATCCCGCGACACGAGCAAGTTGACTCTGATTATTCAAGGGGCCAAAGGCCGCTTCAAGGTCTTTCGGACCACCAGTGCGCGTGGCAGCAGCTTGCTCAGCAAGTGCGGCTACGAACTCTGCATAAATCTTCGGGCCACACACCACTCGTGTTGCCGCCGTACAGTCTTGTCCAGCGTTGAAATAGCCCGCTGCAGCAATACCGGCAGCCGCCGCTTCAATGTCTGCATCATCAAACACAATGACGGGCGCCTTACCACCTAGTTCAAGGTGCACTCTCTTCAAACTTTTTGCAGCAGCTTCTGCCACTTCGATACCAGCACGAACAGATCCGGTTACAGACACCATGGAAGGAATGTCATGAGTGACCATTGCTCGACCAGTATCTCGGTCACCACAAATGACGTTCAGTACGCCGGCTGGCAAAAACTCTGCTGCGATTTCGGCGAGAAGGGTGGTCGAAGCAGGAGTCGTATCAGACGGTTTCAAAACAACTGCGTTACCAGCCGCAATGGCAGGCGCGAATTTCCAGACGGCCATCATCATCGGATAATTCCATGGTGCAACTTGCGCACACACGCCAATCGGTTCACGACGAATCATTGATGTCATATTTGCCATGTACTCAGCAGTTGCTTTACCTTCGAGCATTCGTGCTGCTCCGGCAAAGAAACGAATCTGGTCGACCATGGGAGGAATTTCCTCACTCATGGTGAGCGCAATCGGCTTGCCCGTGTTCAGCACTTCAGCAGCAACTATTTCTTCAGCGCGAGCTTCGATGGCATCTGCAATGCGATACAACGCCAACGAACGTTCCGACGGAGTTGTTTGACCCCATGACTTGAACGCATGCGCAGCGGCCTTCATGGCACGGTCAACGTCTGCGGCACCGCTCAGGGCTGCCTCACCGTATTGCTGTCCAGTAGACGGGTCGATGATGACGGTTGTCTGACCATCACTCGCATCAACGTATTCACCATTAATAAAGTTCTTGAAACTCTTCATGTTCTAAGGATTCCACATATCAGACCATGGCGTCCACACTCCACCCATTTAGTGAGATATACCTATTGGTATGACAGAAATCCTCTCTATTGGAGTTCCCCGCGAAGTAAAGATTGCTGAGGGTCGAGTGGCGATGACTCCGGACGGTGTCAGAGAATGCGAGCGATACGGCATAGCCGTGTGCGTGGAAACTGGTGCTGGCGAAGGTGCCTCTATTTCAGATTCTGATTTTGTTGCGGCTGGAGCGACAATTGTTCCCACTGCTGCTGACGCGTGGGCGCAACCGATGGTGGTGAAGGTTAAAGAGCCAAAGAAAGAAGAATTCGGTTTCTTACGCCGCGACCTCACGTTGTTTACGTACTTGCACCTGGCGGCATACCCGGACGTTGCTAGAGCTCTCATTACCGCAGGCACCACATCGTTTGCATACGAGACAGTACAAATGCCAGATGCCTCACTGCCATTGCTCGCACCAATGAGCGAGGTGGCGGGCCGATTGGCGCCGCAAATGGGAGCGCACTTCTTGGAGTCACACAATGGCGGACGCGGAGTATTGATGGGTGGAGCACCCGGGGTGCGTCCCGCCAAGGTTGTTGTACTCGGCGCTGGAAATGTCGGCTGGAATGCTGCGTGGATTGCAGCAGGCATGGAGGCAGAAGTAATTTTGATTGACAAGAACATTGATCGCTTGCGATACGTAGACCAGATTCATCGGGGCAGAATTTCTACTCTTGCATCTAATCGCGGTTCCATTGAACGAAGCGTTCTCGATGCAGACCTTGTTATCGGCGCCGTACTTGTTGCCGGTGGTCGAGCACCTGTTGTTGTCAGTGAAGACATGGTCCGGTCTATGAAGCGCGGCGCTGTCATTGTTGACGTGGCCGTAGACCAAGGCGGATGTATTGAAACCACACACGAGACAACACATACAGACCCCGTTTATGTGCAGCACGGTGTCGTGCACTACGCCGTAGGCAATATGCCAGGCGCCGTTTCACACACAAGTACGTATGCGCTGACAAACGTTACGTTGCCGTATCAGTTAGAAATCGCTCGAAGTGGCGCGCGAAGCGCTGTTGAAAAGAACCCTGCTCTTGCACACGGGCTCAGCACTCACCATGGTCATGTGACCTACGAGGCAGTAGCAACTGCTCTCTCCCTACCGTTCGTTACGCCGCAGGACGCGGTCAGCGAATAGGTTGTAGCGATGGCATCACTTGCAACTGACCTGCAAATCCCCAAAGTCCCATTCGTTATGGATCAGCAACGGTCTGATCGCCATGCTCTACTGCGAGAGATTGCTAAAGACAGCTGGCTCGCTCGTACAGACATCGGATATTCCGTCCTTACATACGACGCCGTCATGGGAATACTGCGTGACAAGCGCTGGCACTCGGCCACCGGCATGATTGCGCAACTGCAAGGAATCACCGATGAAGCTTTTCTTGGCCGTCGCCAAGTTTCTATCTTGAATGCAGAAGGCGAAGTCCATGTTCGCTTGCGTCGCCTTGTAGCGCCAGCATTCTCACCACGCAGTGCAGACCGGCTTCGCCCTTTCATGCGTGAGACCGTGAATTCACTTCTCAACCCGTTTACTGCTTCCGGTAAAGCCGAAGTAGTGAGTGACATCTGCGAGCCGTACCCCATTCCCATTATTTGTGAATTGTTAGGAGCACCAAAAGAAGACTGGAGACTTTTTAGTCGTCTTGCTTCTGAGATATTGCTGATTTTCAGCGAAAATTTGTCAGAGAACATGTCCGTCTTTCTTGCCGCACAGCAAGAACTTGAAACGTACACCAAAGGGCTGATTGAGAAGCGTCGTTCAGTGCCAGCCGATGACCTCATCACTGATCTCATCGCAGCCGAAGAGGCTGGCGACAAACTCAATACAGAAGAGCTCACGATGATGGTTGACGCTGTGATTATTGGAGGCACTGACACAACTCGCAATCAATTGGGTCTCGCACTCGCCTTGTTTGCCGAGTATCCAGAACAGTGGGCACTACTTGGCAAAGATCCCTCGCTTGCACAACGCGCTGTGGAGGAAGTCTTGCGATTCTCTGGTGCTGTTGGTGGCACTATTCGTTTTGCATCAGAAGACATTGAATACAACGGAGTGCTTTTCCCCAAGGGAACTTTTATGAGTACATCAATGAGTACCGGAAATTACGATGCCTCGGTGTTTCCTACACCAGAGACATTTGACATCACTCGCGAACCAGTTGGTCAACCACACTTGTCGCTTGGTGCCGGCATTCACTACTGCCTTGGTGCATCGCTTGCACGAGCTGAACTGCAAGAAGCCTTCACAGTGTTGTCACAACGAATGTTGAATCTGGAACTCGATGGCCCTGTTGTGTACAAACCTTCAGGTATTGGAATATTTGGGCCAGCCTCACTTCCGGTGAAATTCACTCCATCGCGCTAGTCACAGCAACTATCACGCCAACCACACGTGCGGCATTTGAAGTGTGCATGTTCTGGCGTGAGATCACCCGTACATAACGGACACTCAGCGAATGTGCCGTACCGAGTACGGCAACTATCAGCATTTGTTGTTGGGGCCGTAACTGTGGTCGGTGAATCTATTTGCACACTGTCATTATTGTCACATTCAGCCCTTCACGCGTGGACCAACACGCCAAACGCCTGCCGCGAGAAGTAGCGTCGACTCGTCCCTTATGAACTCATCTCCCGAACCAGATCGCACAGACCGTAAACCTGGCACTATCAGTGCGGCCTTGAGCTACCGAGATTTCCGAGTGATGTGGATCAGCAGTTTTCTGTCAAGCATCGGAGTATGGATGCAGCAAGTGGTCTTGCCGGCCTACATTTATTCTCGAACGGGCAATGCCTCGACGGTGGCCTTCTTCACTTTTGCTCAGTTGGGGCCTTTGCTTCTTTTGTCCATTCCTGCAGGGGTGATGGCCGACAAATTTAACCGCCGCAATTGGCTGATATTTGCGCAATGCATCCAGATGGCAGGGTCCGTAATGCTCGGAATCCTCACTTCTATCGATAGTTCGATTGCGGTTCTGTTTTTCGCGCAGCTCACGGTTGGCATTGGCAATTCGTTCAATGCTCCTGCATTCTCTGCGGTCTTGCCAAGCCTTGTGCGCCCAGAGGACCTTGGCGGATCCATCAGCCTGTCGTCTACGTCAATCAATGGCTCGCGGGTAGTTGGCCCAATCCTCGCTGCACTATTGATGCACTGGGGTGTCACTACCTCACAGGTGTTTTTCATCAACTCCTGCACCTATCTGATTGTTATGTCAGCAGTTGTTCGCATTGCGCTACCTGTAGCAAAACGCACTCAAGAATCTGGATTGAAGTCATTAACCCTTGGAATTCGCACCGCGCGTGCACGCCCTGTTCTGCGAAGACTGCTTGTCACAATGTTTTCATTTTCACTTTTTAGTCTTCCCTTTGTCGGATTATTTCCCGCCGTTGCAGACCTCACATTTGGCATCCAGCCACGCACACCTGTGTACAAATGGCTCTACGCCACTTGGGGACTTGGGGCAATGTTCGGAGCCCTTGCAATCGGCACGGTGTTGGCAGGAGTTGACAAGAGAAAGGCTGCACGCGGAGGGTTTGTATGTTTTGCAATCTTCATGACCGCATTTGCCTCTGTGCGCTCCACTCCTCTTGCGTTCATCACTGGGTTTTTCCTCGGAGCGTCATACTTCTCAACAACAACTGCTCTCATGACGATTTTGCAAAGTCGCCTTGAGTTAGAGATTCGTGCTCGTGTTTTGTCGTTGTGGTTTATGGCCTTTGGTGGGACAATCCCAATTGGCAACTTGATATTCGGACCAATCATGGACCGCATTGGATCGCGTCCGGTTTTATTGTTTGGTGCGGCTTGGGCACTGTTTCTTGCGTGGTCGTGCAATATTGAAAAGATCGACCTGCGCGTCGACTCTCAGTCCACTAAAACTTGAACAACTCGTTCTGTTGCCGCAACGCGCGACCCTTTAACTAGTACAACAGTGTTTGAATCACGGCCACCCAAGGCACTTGCAATGTCGGACAGCGACAACGCATTAGTTCCATAGAGGTCGGTCTCTAACGCAAGTAACTCGATTCCTAATTGCCGACATAATGTTGCAATCTCCTGATGTGCCATGTCTGAGTGAAGTACTTCAGCCATAACTCCCAGCACCGCATATTTCTGCTTGGCAGACGTCTCTGCCACCGTACGCAATGCAGCAGCAACTGACACTGGGTTTGCGTTATACGAATCATCCAGAATGCGAATTCCATTCCGACCAATAACCCACTGCATTCGTTGGCTAGAACTGTGTGTATTAGATAGCGCCTCAACACACTGTGCAATTCCGATTCCACACGTAATGCCAACTGCAACTGCAGAAGCAGCATTTGATGCCATGTGAATTCCCGGCAGTGGGACTACACCTACTGCACTCTGATCCCCCGTGGTGAAACGCACCGTGCAACATCCGCGTTCATCCACAGAGACAATCTCCCATCGAACAGAAGCAGTTTCAGAAGATCCAAAGGTCATGACACGGGCTGAAGTACCGTGCACGGTTTTCATTGCATTGACAGAGTCTGAATTAACAATTGCCACTCCCGACGGCGGCAAAGCCATGAACAGTTCAGCTTTGGCGCGAACTACTCCTTCGATTCCACCCACTCGCTCGCTATGTGCATCACCAACTTCGGTAATGACGCCAATCTGCGGATGACCAACGTCGCACAATCTGGCAATTTCACCGAGGCCGCGCATTCCCATCTCTAACACCAAAGCGTCGCATACATCTGGTGCATTGACAATCGTGACTGGTACTCCGATGTCGTTGTTCAATGACTTCTCAGGCCCATGTGCATTCGCGAACTGCGATTTCAAAACAGCCAGAACCAAATCCTTCGTGCTGGTCTTTCCGACCGAACCAGTAATACCAATGACACGACCGTCAAGAGTTGATGTGAGACGATCACGACAATGGCGACCAATTGCGGTTAACGCTGCATCACAATCATCAACTTCAACACATGTCAGAGCATCGATAGATTTTCCTCGCTGCACGATGGCAAATGGTGCACCGGCAGTAACTGCGTCACGAAGATAATCATGACCATCCGCTTCGCCGCCCAACGCCACAAATGCTTGGCCGTGGCGCAGGGTTCGAGAATCAAAAGCAATTCCTGTTGCCTCACAATCAAGCCCCACAAGCGTTCCATGAGCAACTGATGCCACTTCCGAGGCGGTGATGAGCATGGAACGACCCTAGTGGCGAGTACCGTCTTACCGATGGACACCACCGACCGGCGCACCACCCTTGTGGTCATTTTTGGTGGGCAATCTGCAGAACATGACGTGAGTTGTGTGACCGCAGCTCATGTCCTTCGCGCAGCGAACCCCGACACCTATCGCACAGTGCCTGTTGGCATTGCCCGCGACGGAAGATGGCACCTGCCTGATATGGCCGAACTACCTCACGGTGGTGTTGACCCTGCATCGGTACCAACACATCTGATTGCTACAGGAACAGTGACTACATCAACAGTTGTTTCCCTGTTGGCCGAATCTGGCCCCATCGTTGTGATGCCTCTCCTTCATGGTCCACTCGGCGAAGATGGAACAATCCAGGGACTCTTAGAAATGCTCGATCTTCCCTATGTCGGTAGCGGAGTCTTAGCAAGCGCAGTTGCAATGGATAAAGGCGTCTCGAAGTCTCTTTTTGCACACGCGGGAATTCCGCAAGCACGACATGCCACATTGCGAGAAGACGCAGTGACGACTGAATCCCTGAACGACGTTGTTCTTTCTCTTGGCTTTCCGATGTTTGTAAAGCCAGCCAACATGGGCTCTTCCGTTGGTGTTTCAAAAGCACATGACCTAGATGAACT
>CAMDBY010000085.1 GCA_945889575.1 Bifidobacterium breve | reverse complement strand
CCTTGATTCTTTCGACGGTTTTGGCCCCGATTTGATGGGTAAGCACGCTGGTTTTTTTGCATCTGTAGATGTTGCTTCTCCTACTGATTATGTTCGCGTGGTAAACCCTGCAGCTGATACTGGCTTGCGGTCATCGGTTTCTGTTCCCGTGTCTCTGCGCGTACGTAAGCAGGTAGTTGATAAACCCGTAGCGATTGTCACCGGTTCGTATGGCGCAACAGTTATGCGAAATGCGTTGCGCGAACAAAGTTTTGATGAAGTCTCCGTTCTTGAAGTGAAGAATCTCTACTTTGGTGGCAACACCGCAGTAGCCGGACTGATGACTTTTGAAGATATTCATCGGGTCTTGTCAGAAGACAAGGGCGCCCATGTTTATTTGCTTCCCGATGTATGTCTGAATGACGGGGTCTTCCTTGATGGCGGGTCTATCGAAGACCTGCACCGTGAATTCGATGTTGAAGTTTTACCGACTAGTGGAAGTTCACTACGAGATCGGCTTGAATCAGCCAAAAGAGAGGTTTCTCATGTCTGACGAAGAGAAAGTCATATTTCCCAGCGTTGTAATTGTTGGTCGTCCCAATGTTGGCAAAAGCACATGGTTTAACCGCGTCATCGGAGAGCAAGCTGCAATCGTTGAAGACCGACCTGGAATCACTCGAGATAGACACCCGCATATGGCCTCATGGCTTGGTATTGAATTCTGGATTGTGGACACTGGTGGTTGGATGCCAAGTGGAAGCGAACTTGACGACAAAGTAAGTCGGCAAGTGGAAGAAGCCGTCCGCGAAGCTGACCTGGTGATTTTCATGGTTGACGCATCTGTAGGGGTAACTGACGATGACGAACACATTTCTCAATGGCTGCGTAAGACCGGCGTTCCCGTGCTTCTGGCTGCTAATAAATCAGACAATGATCGTCGTGAACAAGAGAAGTGGATCTTCATGTCCCTCGGATTTGGCGAGCCAATGGCGGTGTCCGCGCTTCATGGCCGACGCTCAGGCGATTTCCTCGACGAAGTAGTGGCTCGAATTCCTCATGTGCAGATTCCGGTTCGTGAACTTGATGCAATCAAGCCAGACGGTGTGCCTCGGGTTGCGCTTGTTGGTCGTCCAAATGTGGGCAAGAGCACTTTGTTTAACCGTTTAGTCGGAGAAGAACGTTCTGTAGTTCACGACATGCCCGGAACAACGCGTGATGCAGTTGACACTCTCGTTGAGACGCCTGATGGTCCATTGGTGTTCATTGATACCGCGGGAATGCGTAAGCGCAGCAAGATTGATGAATCGACCGAGTTCTACTCGCTTGTGCGTGCCCTAAAAGCAATCGATGAAGCTGATATCGCAATACTTATTATTGACGCAACTGTCGGTGTTACGAGTCAAGACCAACGGTTAGCAGAGCGCATCGATGTTGCTGGTTGCCCAATCCTCATCGTATTGAACAAATGGGAACTACTTGACTCTGAGAACAGGCGACAAGTGGAACTTGATCTGGCGCGCATGTTGTACTTCATTGACGATGCGCCTGTGCTGAAGCTGTCAGCCCTTACTGGCATGGGAGTGCATAAATTGCGCCCTGTCCTGCAAGAAGCGATCGAGCAGTACCATCGCAAAATCCCGACTCGAGACGTCAACAGAGTTATTTCAGCTGCACAACAGAAATCACCTGCACCAGGTGGGGCCCGCGTTTTGTTTGCTGTTCAAGGTGCAAATGACCCCCCGACGTTCACTCTGTTCGTGAACCGAGAATTGTCTGCGCCGTATATTCGTTATCTAGAGCGTTCCATTCGTGAGGCTTTTGAGTTCGGTTCAACACCCCTCAAACTTCGAGTCCGCAAAAAAGGCGATTAGATATGCCGTGGTGTGAACCATGTGCCAAATATTTTGCACCGTCTGCTTTAACCGCCGACGGTGAGTGTCCAGAATGTCTTTCTGCTGTCGATCATGTGTCGATTTCTGGTCGAGTAATAGATGACTCACTTGATTTGAAAAAACTTGCTGGCGTTGACGGTGACAAAACGCCATGGCACTTCAAGTTACTAGTCGGTCTGCTGTGCACTTATTTAGGCTGGCGTGTCGTGCAAATCTTCGTTTAGGCAACATCTCAATCACGCCGATAGAGTCATAAACCATTCGGGCTGTAGCGCAGCTTGGTAGCGCGCTTGTCTGGGGGACAAGAGGTCGTGGGTTCAAATCCCGCCAGCCCGACCAATGAGAAATCTCTGTAATACGTGATATTGATGAGAATCGTAGAGTTCAGAGAATTTATAGTTTTTCTGACGAGTGGTTTTGGCTAGTTTGGTGCCGAGTGCGAACGGAATAGGTAGATATGTGCGGTCGTTTCGTTGGTGCCTTTAATGCAACTGATTTAATAGAGGAATTATCGCTAGCCGTCTCTAAGACCGAGCTCGTTCTTGATGTTTCTGACAGCGACACATTATTTGCTCCCAACTACAACACTGCTCCAACACATTTGGTTCCGATCCTACGAATGGAAGAACAGAAGATTGTTGTGGATGCGATGCAGTGGGGCCTTGTTCCCACATGGTCGAAAGATCCGAATGTGGGTTCGAAGATGATCAATGCTCGTTCTGAAACAGTTACTGAAAAACCATCGTTTCGCAATCAAGTGTCTCGTCACCGGTGCATCATTCCGATTAGTGGGTTTTATGAATGGGATAGGTCAGATCCGAAAACAAAAGTTCCGTATTATGTAACGCGTGAAGATGGGCACCTAATGCTGGTTGCCGGAATATGGGCTTCTTCGCCAGCACTAGAGGGACGTCATACATTTTCGCTAATTACTCGCGAAAGTGTTGATGACTTGCTGCATATCCATAATCGCAGTCCTGTTGAATTGACTTCCTACGATGCGTTGGAATGGATGAGTAATGAGGTTGCACCTCTGGAACTTTTTAGTCCCGTGCATCAACCACGATTTGCAACTTTGCGAGTATCCAGGCGTGTAAATAGTGTTCGCAACAACGATGCGTCGCTAATTTTGCCTGATGAAGAACCGCTCGAGAGTGGCGACTTAACTCTGTTCTAGAGCGATGCAAGAACTGCAGTAATTTTCTCTGCGTGTGCTTCCAGTGTTGAACGTTCAACACTGGCTGCTGCGTTAGCAAAATTGAGTTGCCCCATATGGGTTGTTGGTATCAAATGAATATGACTGTGATTCACTTCGTATCCAGCAATGATGAGGCCGACCTTTTCGCATGGAAATGCAACGCTCAGGGCTCGTGAGATTCGGTGGGACACTTCAAAGAGATGCGACGCGATGTACGGAGATAAATCCACCCAGTGGTCAACCTCGTCTCGGGGAATGACAAGTACGTGTCCATCGGCCAAGGGATTAATTGACATGAATGCAACGCATGCTTCGTCTTTGTGTACGAAAGTGCCAGGAATTTGCCCGTCTATGATGCGAGTAAAAATAGTTGTCATCCCGTGTAGCCGCCTGACACGTTGAATACATCTCCGGTGCAGTACTCAGACTCGGGGCCTGAGAGGAAACGGATCATGTCTGCTAGTTCCTCTGGCTCACCTAATCGACCCTTACCGATTCTCATTGTGATGCCTGCGAGCATCGTTTCACTGAACGGTGTGAGCAGGGGAGTGCGTATGTACCCAGGACATATTGCATTGACATTGATTCCCAAGGCCGCAACTTCAGCAGCTACAGCCTTAGTAAGGGTGATGATTCCGGCTTTCGCTACCGAATAATGCGGAGCCCCGGCTGCTGGATACAAACCGAGCACTGAAGAGATGTTGATGATGCGGCCTGATCGCTGAGGTTGCATATGTGTGAGAGCAGCTCGGCATCCGTAAAACGCGCCATACAAATGAACTTTGATCATCCGGTCCCAGTTTTCATCTGTTAAATCACGCAGATAGTTCATCGGACTCATCTGATCAATGTCGCCTCCCATTCTTTTCGTTACGTTCTCAATCATGAGATCCGTTTTTGACGCTGTGTCCTGAGGTGCAATGCCCGCGTTATTGATCATGATGTCAAGACGCCCCAGTTTTTTGACGCAGTCGTCGACCGCCGAAGTGAAGGCTGATGAATCCGTGACATCGAACGCATACGCGATACCACCAACTTCGTGTGCAACTTTCTCGGCAGCAGCAAGGTTTAGATCGTTGACGGCAATCAGTGCTCCATCGGCGGCAAGTCGACGGGCGGCGGCAGCTCCGAGGCCAGAACCGCCTCCGGTGATGAAGGCAACATGGTTTTCAAGGGTTGGTTTCATATCAGCAGACTATGTCGGTCGCTGTTGGGGATTGGTCACTGGGGCTACCATCGAGGTGTGCGTATTCGACAGAACCTAACTATTCCGAACGCGTTATCGGTATTGCGTCTTGCAATGTTGCCGACTTTCGTCAGTCTGTTTGCTGATGGGCGGGTAGTGGCTGGTAGCTGGTTCTTCGGCCTTCTTGCTTCTACTGACTGGATTGACGGCTATATCGCACGACGATTTAACCAGGTCAGCGAACTCGGCAAGATTCTTGATCCGATTGCGGACCGGACAGTTTTCTTTGTCGGTATTGGTGCCGCCTTGTATTACGAGTATTTGCCAGTCTGGTTCGGAGTTGTCATTTTGATTCGAGAAGTTTCTATTGCAATCCTGATGGTCGTGGCAACGGCGATGGGTATGGAACGATTCCCCGTGACGCGCCTCGGTAAGTGGGCCACGTTTGCTTTGATGGCTGCAGTTCCGTGGGTCACTCTCGGTTCGGCTGGCGGCGCGTGGACCGTCTTTACGTACATGGGATGGGCAGTCGGCATTCCGGGCGTATTCGTTTCGTACAAGTCGTTCTTTCAGTATCTGCCGTCGGTGAGAAGTCACTTGGCGTCTGGACGAAGGTCGTAGAGAGTACCGTTAGTGAAGTGACAGTTCCTTCCCAACTCCGATATTCCAAAGATCACGAATGGGTTCTGCTTGACGGATCACGTGCCAGGGTTGGCATCACTGACTATGCACAAGATGCTTTGGGCGACATCGTTTTCATCCAACTTCCTGAGGTTGGTTCGTCCATAACTTTGCATGATGGACTAGGTGAAATCGAGAGCACGAAAAGCGTCAACGATGTATACGCACCGGTTTCTGGAACAGTTGTTGCCGTCAATGAGGCACTTATCGCTACTCCTGAATTGTTGAATACGGATCCGTACGTAGCTGGATGGATTTGCGATATTGAGGTGTCGGAAATCAAAGAATCAGAATTAATGAGCCCGGAGCAGTACTCAGCACTTATTGGTGCTTAGTCGAGACAGTCGTTATGTCGTACGTATTTTGTAATCAGTGTGGTCATCGGAATCCTCCAGTGTCAGCATTCTGTTCTGCGTGTGGAACTGTTCTTGATCTCGTATCAGACCACACAATTACCTTGGCGAAAACGGATGCACTCCAAGATGCTCCAGGCCCGCAAGACGACGTGCAGGTTTCTCTGTCACAAATTTCTCAAGGAACAGCCATTTTGGTTCTCCGTGGGGGTGAAGGTGAAGGAGATCATTTCGTCTTGTCGGCTGCTGTTACCAATATCGGCCGTCACGCCGATTCCGATATATCTCTTGATGACATCACTGTTTCCCGTCGGCACTGTGAGATTTCTCACGAGGGTGACAGTTTTGTCGTTCGCGATGTGGGTTCTTTGAATGGAACATACGTAAATCAGAAGCGTGTAGACCTCATTGAACTTACCCAGGGTGACGAAATTCAAATAGGGAAGTTCCATTTGGTTTTCTTAGAAAGACCGGATGAAAAATCATGATTGAACGTGACTATTTATCTATTGGCGAAGTGCTGGCTCAACTTCTAGAAGAATTCCCCGACGTAACTATCTCGAAGATCAGATTTCTCGAAAGCCAAGGCTTAATAGTGCCGGAAAGAACACCCTCTGGTTATCGAAAATTTACGTCTGCTGAAGTGGAACGTCTTCGGTTTATTTTGCAAGAACAGAAGAATAATTTCCTGCCGTTGCGTGTGATCAAAGGCAGACTGGATGATGAAAGCCAGGACATCAGTCGAGATATTGTCAACATCAGTGAGTTGGTTTCCACTTCTGGCCACCCAGCGGCGCGGGCAGCAATGCCGAGACCAGCTGTAACAGAACAATCATCTCAGCATGAACAGGATCCCATTGTTCCTGCTTCCGTAAAGCGTCAACAAAGAAAAGTAGCGTTGCAACACGCCGATAAAACCGAATCAATTCCTCGTGATCAACTTCTCGAACAAGTACACATAGATTCAGCCTTCCTGAAAGATTTAGAGGCAGCCGGCCTGGTCAGTGGGCATAACGTTGGGGACACCACATTTTTTGATACCCACTCAGCCTCTGTCGCTCGGACAGCTGGACGTTTTCAAGAAATGGGAATAGACATACGCCATTTGCGCGCATGGAAGTCGTCAGCTGATCGTGAATTGAGTCTTTTCGAACAGAGAATTTTGCCTCTCTTGCGCCAGAGGAATCCAGCGTCACGAGATGAAGCTCTTGAAATGCTTGCCGAGTTCATGGAACTTGGTGGCGAGTTGCGTAACTCATTGTTGATGCGCGACATCGCTCGGTTAACGGAACAGAAGTAAATATGAAATCTCTCTCGGTACGTGGAGTACGAATTGATCGAATCTCAAACACGCCTGTGGTTACATTGCGTGAAGAGGATGCACCGCGTCGACAATTTGAAATCTTTATTGGCGCACCAGAAGCAGCGGCCATCAAGACGGCACTTGATGATGAACAAACTCCTCGTCCACTGACACACGATCTCTTCCTACTAGCTCTTGAGCGGGTGTCTGTCTCTGTAAGCCGTGTGGTTCTTACTCACGTATCAAACGGCACCTACTACGCTGATCTGGTGCTCACTCCTGACGGCGGTCCTGAGGTGACAGTGTCATCGCGGCCGTCTGATGCGGTTGCTATCGCATTGCGAGCCTCATGCCCCATATTTGTCCTTGATGAGCTCATTGACTTGGTCGGTGAGGTTGTCGAAGAGGATGAATCCCGTTCAGAGACGGGGATTATCGACGAATTTAGGGATTTCATCGAGAATATTTCCCCAGAAGATTTCGATACCTAACATCTTGACGAGATGGGCATTCTGGCCGTAGCGTCTTACACCCGCGTAGTTTCCAATCCGAAGCGAAACTAGGGCTAAACGAATCGACATCTCAATGACTCAAACTTTTAGTGGAACGCAGGCAGCAGACGTGGTGGGTATTACCTATCGTCGGCTTGATTATTGGGCTCGTACAGATCTGGTACGCCCATCAGGTACAGATGCT
>CAMDBY010000084.1 GCA_945889575.1 Bifidobacterium breve | reverse complement strand
AGACAGTTGGTTATGAGAACTACGACGGTGCTTTGACGTGCTCTATGACTGCGCACCCAAAGATATGTCCAGTCACTGGAGACTTACTCGCTTTTAGTTATTTCTCGTTTGAAGCACCGTATGTTCACTACATCCGCATTGGTGCTGATGGAAAATTAAAACAACTCGACCCTATTGATGTTCCAAACATGGTGATGATGCACGATTTCAGCGTCACCGAAAAGAATGTCATCTTCATGGACTTGCCATTGCAGTTTGATCTCGGAGAAATCGCATCAGGAATTCCGTTTAAGTTCAATCGTGATGCCGGTGCCCGTCTTGGCGTGATGCCGCGCGATGGTCGGGGAAGTGATACTCGATGGTTCGAGATTGACCCCTGTTACGTATTCCACTCAGTCAATGCCTATGACGACGGTGACAACATCGTGCTTCATGTATCGCGACAAAATGAAGCATTCGGTTCAAGCTCTGATGATTACGCAGAAGTTGGACGGCTCTATAAATGGACCATTGACCCCGTCTCTGGAAAAGTGACTGAAGAAATGGTCGACGATCGTCCTGGCGACTTTGGTCGCGTAAACGATACATACATTGGTTCAAAGGCACAGTTCGCATATCTCATGTCATTAGGCGGTGAAGGCAACTCTGAAGAACCCATCTACGGTTCTTCATTGTGGAAGTACGACTTGTCAACCGGTCAGTGTTGGGAACATCACCTAGGCAAAACAACTCGCGGGGGAGAACCTGTGTTTGCTCCGTCATCGATCAATGGTGCTGAAGACGATGGCTATGTCATGGCAATCGTTCACGACACGGCCACTGAAAAGTCCCGACTCATAATTCTCGATGCGCAGAATTTCACTGCCCCGCCACTCGCCACGATTCATCTACCGCAACGCGTTCCCTATGGGGCACACGGCAGCTGGGTGCCCTCCGGCGTCATAACGATGTAGGGGCCAGCCCAGGACACCTATATGCTGTGGTCTCCGAAACATTCGGGCGTTTAGCTCAGTTGGCTAGAGCATCTCCCTTACAAGGAGAGGGTCGGGGGTTCGAGTCCCTCAACGCCCACAAAAAAGGCACCCGTCCAAGTTTGACTTGAACAGGTGCCTTTAGTTTTTTTTGAACGCATTGTGCGGTCAAAAAATTTTTAGTCGGCGGACTTGAGTCCTTGCTGTCCGGCGAGTGCAGCTAGAACAGTCAAAACAACACCTGGAAGCCAGTACGCCACTCCAATTGTGTATGTCTGATCATTTGATCCAGCCATGATCCAGAAACCACCGAGGAAGACGATTGTTCCTAGGGCATACATCAGTGTGAGTTTCGCCTGAGCTTTTCCTGATGTGTACATCGCGATTCCTATCGCAAGTATTCCTATTGCAATGAATGCCCATCCGTAACCCTGTTCGTAGAACTTGTCATGAGCCAGGACGTTCGCTTTGCCCCAACTTGATTCCGCAGTTGCTTGACCAGTCAAGAGGCTGCCGATTCCCATCAGTACCTGGACCACGGCAATGAGCCACATCACGTTTTTTGTATTTAGTTTGTTCATATTGTTCCCCTTACGAGATCGGGGACAATTAAGTAACAGTCCCCGTTGGTGACCGTAGTCACAGTAGGGAATTGAATGGTGGATGTGTTGAGCGTTGTTAGGTGAACCTATGACCGTTATTTGGTCATTTTTTCCAGCGCTTCACCCATTTGGCGATGCACGGCATTGATGGCTTGCAGTGGGCGCATCATGACCCGGAACTCGATGATTTTGCCTTGGTCGTTGCACGTAATGATGTCAACGCCATTGCAGTACTTTCCTTCAACTGTTGTTTCAAATTCCAGTACTGCGGTGTTTCCATCAAGCACTTCTTTTGTGTAGCGAAATTTGGTTGAGTCATGCTTTAGCTCGTCCGATTTGGTTTTTTCGCCAGGCAGAGTTTGGCCGGCAGCCATGAGGTACATCTTGGTAATGTCTTTGCCGACTTGCGGTGTGTAGACAATGGGGGAGAAGAATACGCAATCGTCGTCGAGCAAGATGTCGAGACCGTTCTTAAGTTCCCCACGCATGTGAGCGTGCCATTGTTCAATTACTTTGTGAATCATGATTGTCCCCTTGTGTAGTTGTGACAAGCGTAGTGAATGAAGGTGAAGCACCTGTCGTTTACAGTGACGTAGGTGAAAAAGAACTGGTCGTTTACCTCTGAGAGCACATTGCTTTCCCAGGTCACATTCTGCGTGGTCGACCTTGAAACAACCGGTAGTTCAAGCTCTGTTGGTGGCATCACGGAAATTGGGGCCGTTAAGTACAGAGGGGGCGAGGAAGTATCGCGTTTCAGCACCCTGATAAACCCTGGTCAACCAATTCCAGCGAACATTGTGATGCTGACTGGAATCTCGTCGTCCATGGTTGCTGATGCGCCTCGCATTGAAGACGTGCTCGAGGTGTTTCTCGATTTTGTACAGGGCACGGTATTGGTCGCACACAATGCTCGTTTCGATGTTGGCTTTTTGAACGCAGCGCTTGAGCGTCATGGGTATGACCCGCTGTCGAATGCTGTTGTCGATACGGTCACATTGGCGCGTCGCCTTGTGCGTAGCGAAGTGCCGAACTGCAAACTTTCTACGTTGGCTGCACATTTCAATTTCCCCCACCAACCCATTCACCGCGCGATGGATGATGTGTTGGCAACAGGCGATTTGTTGCACTATCTCATAGAACGCGCCGCAGCTTTTGGGGTTTTCGATATTGAAGATTTGGTTGCATTGCCTTCCCTTGGCGCTCACCTAGAATCACAGAAACTGAAGATGACAGAAGATCTTCCACGTGGGCCAGGCGTGTACTTGTTCATTGATCAGGCTGGTGAGGTGTTGTATGTGGGTAAAGCAACCAATGTGCGAACGCGCGTGCGCAGTTACTTCAGCACAAGTGAAACTCGTAAGAAGGTCGGGTCACTACTGAAGTTGGTGCACAGTATTCAATGTATTGAGGCCCCCGATGCTGTCACTGCCGAAGTATTTGAACTGCGCATTATTCGTCGGCTTCGGCCTCGCTATAACTATGTCGGAACACGTAGTGAAAAGTATTGCTATGTAAGGCTCACCACAGATGAGGAATGGCCACGGTTATTGATTGCCAAGACACCGTCTGTGAAGGGGATCACACTCGGGCCAATGACCACTAAAGGCATGGCGCGTGATGTTGTCGACGCTATTGAGTCTGTGATTCCATTGCGTCGGTGCACAGTGCGCATGGGCCGCAATTATGTTGCGCCTACCGATGCACCCGTATGTTCAGCGGCACGTTTGGGGTTAGCTGAGTGTCCGTGTTCTGGCTCTGCCGATGCCAGCGCATACGGCGCCATTGTTGACACTGTTGTTCGCACCCTGAATGGAGACGCTCAAGAAGTAGTTGATCTCCTCACGAATCGAATGACTGTGCATTCCCAGAATCAACGATTTGAAGAGGCGGCTTTTGTTCGGGACCGTATTGATGCCCTGGCTCGGGCGCTACATCGACAGGCGCAGGCCGACGCTTTACGTAGTGGTGGACTTCAAGACATCAGGCACGAGGGCATTACGTATCGCATTAACCAGGGAGTCTTGGTGGAAACAGTCAGCAGTGGGGAAGTCTGTAGTGCATTAACGATGACTTTGCCGAAGAAGATTGAACATTTGCGAGCTGTGTTGCACGTACCAGTAGATGAGTCACCCACAGATGTACTTGACGAAGTGATGTGCATGGCGCGCCTCGTGTCCTCATTATGATGATGACATGAAGTGGAGATATGCCGCAGTCGCGATTGTAGTTCTTGGCCTATCAGCCTGTGGTGCAGATCCTTCGTCCAATACTGCAGTCGTGGCCACAGTAGCTACTTCTCCGCAGGGCACTGATTCTCAGCCGACCGCGAACATTAATAATTTTGTTGCAAAGACAGTAAGCGGTGAAACGTTCGTATTGTCGAACGCACTTGCGCAAAAGCCTGTGGTGTTGTGGTTCTGGGCGCCTGGTTGAGGCACTTGTAATGCTGAAGCCTCCTCGGTCGAGGAGACATGGAAAAAATTTGCAGATTCAGTCACTGTTGTAGGCGTGGCGTGGGCTGGTGACCAATCGTCGTACCAATCCTTTGTTGAACGCCATGGGTTGACATTTGCCAACCTAGATGACACGCCCGGAGATGTCTATGCCAAATACAAAGTGCCGTATCAGCCTGCGTGGGTTTTTGTAGCCAGAGACGGAACCGCCACCACACGCATTGGGGTGATCGGCGATTCCGAATTGTCGCAGTTAATTCAAAAAATGAATTAACTAATGAATTGACTATGGGTCTTAGAGTTGCAGGCTCTTGATCTCGAGGAACTCTTCGAAACCGTATTCACCGAGTTCGCGTCCAACGCCTGATTGCTTGTATCCACCGAATGGAGCATTGGGGTTGAAGGCTCCGCCATTGACGGTTACTTGACCAGTGCGGATGCGACGTGCGATTGCGATTCCAGTTTCCTTGTCGGCTGCGAACACTGCGCCGGCGAGGCCGTATGGAGAATCGTTTGCGATTTCCACTGCGTCATCGATGCCGTCGTACGGAATAAGAACTAGAACAGGTCCGAAGATTTCTTCTTGAGCGATAGTCATCTTGTTGTTGACTTCAGAAAAGACTGTTGGCTTCACGTAGTAACCCTTATCGAGACCTTCAGGAGCTCCAGGGCCGCCGGCAATGAGCTTTGCGCCTTCTTCGATTCCCTTGTTGATGTATCCAATCACGCGGTCACGCTGTGCTGCAGAAGCAAGTGGTCCAACGTTTGTACCTTCAGCAAATGGGTCTCCGACCTTCACGCCATTTGCAACTGATGCAGCAAGGCCTTCGGCTTCTGCAAGGCGTGAACGTGGCACGAGCATGCGGCTTAGAAGTGAACATGTTTGACCACTGTTAAGGAATGCTTGTCCAGTTCCACCCATGATTGCTTTTGCAAATGTTGCGTCATCAAGGCCTTCACCAATGATGTTGGCACTCTTTCCACCAAGTTCCAGTGCAACTTTCTTGACAGTCTCAGAACCTGTTTGCATTACAAGTTTTCCGGCGCGTGTTGAGCCAGTGAATGAAATCATGTCGATGTCTGGGCTTGCAGAAATTGCATCACCGACAACGGGGCCAGTTCCGGTGACGAGGTTGAATACGCCCGCAGGAAGTTTTGCTTCGTGAATGATTTCAGCAAGCATGAAGGCATCAATTGGTGCAACTTCGCTTGGCTTCAATACAACGGTGCAACCTGAAGCCATTGCGAATGCAACTTTTGCTGCGATTTGGTGCAACGGATAGTTCCATGGGGTGATGCAGCCGACAACACCAATTGGCTCGCGCACGATCAATGAACTTCCGACTTCTTTTTCGAATTCGAATGATTCTGCAAGAGCAGCAGCTTGCTTGAACGAGTTGATGGGAAGACCAACCTGAATCATGTTCGACAAGGCCTTTGCCATTCCGGTCTCGCGTGAAATTGCAGATGAAATTTCGTCCATGCGAGCCACGAGTGCATCGCCAATAGCGTTCAGGTACTTTGCGCGGTCTGCCTTTGGCAATGTGCTCCACGAGATGAAGGCGGCCTTTGCGGCTGCTGCAGCTTTCGTGACGTCTGAGGCGGTTCCCTCTGGAATGGTCGCCATGACCTCTTCGTTAGTTGAGTCGAAGACTGAAATGGTCTTTGAGCCTTCTGAAGCCACCCACTGGCCATTGATATAAATCTTGTCGTAGTTCTTCATGGTGCATACCCCTTAGTGATGCCACTCGTTGTGGCTGATGTATAGACGCTAGACGCATCAGAGGCAAAAATTAAAGTCGTCACCGAGAATGGGGTTCGGGCGCCTGAAGACGCAAAAATTAGGGTCTTTTGAAATTTCTGGCCACTATGCCAATGGAATGTACGCGCAACTAACCGTGTCATAATCGTTGGATGAAATCTCATCCTTGGAATGGGTCATTCTCATGGGAACGGCACTCGGCGCAGAGCGGGGTAGTGACGCAAGCTCAGATTGATGAATTCGATGAATTGGGCTTTTTTGTTCTGGACGATATCTATTCCTCTGAAGAGCTAGCTGAATTGACGCTCATCACTGATGAAGCAGAAGACGAAGCAATTGCGGAACTGAAGAAACAGGCTGATGAAAGATTTCTTATTTCTGAAAATGGCGCAATAACTTTTGCTGCCCAGATCGTGCGACAAAAGCCAGAGATTCGTCCATTCGTGCGGAACTCAAAGATTTTGGGTGTGTGCGCTGATCTGATTGGTCCAAATGTGCGGATGTATCACGATCAAGCGGTGTACAAAATGACCGAGAAGCCTCGCCGGTTTCCGTGGCATCAAGACAACGGCTATTTATATGTTGAGCCACAGCATTACCTCACATGCTGGATAGCGCTGACTGATGCCACCATTGAGAATGGATGCCCACAAGTGGTACCTGGTCTTCATAAAGACGGGACCCTTGCTCACTATTACGTCGACACTCTTGGTTTTGAATGTTTTGAAGAGCCTCCAACAACGCCTCTCATTGCTGAAGTAAAAGCAGGGGGAGCAGTGTTCTTTTCTTCCTTGACTCCTCATCTCACGGGTCCGAACTTCAGTAACAACACTCGCAAGGCATACATCGTGCAATATGCATCGTCAGATGCACGAGTGTTAGAAGGAAACGCTGATGCTGGTGCCGCTACGGGTTCTCATGCTATTAGCGATGAACCGCGTGGAATTGCTGTGCTGGAAAATGGTGTGCCGGTCGCCTAGACCAGAACGAATCCCTCGTAGCCGTTAGCAGCAACTTCGGTGCACTTATCTGCATAGGTGGGGAAACCGAGTAAGGGCATAAAGACGCGGGGCTTACCCGGAACGTTTGCGCCTAGGTACCAACTGTTGCACGACGGATACAGCGTCATGTCGGCAACAGCATTGACGAACGCCACCCATTCGGTTTGTTCCTTATCGGTGGTCTCAATAGTGGTCTTGCCAGAAGAGACAATGTGTGAGATGCAATCAGAGATCCACTCAACATGCTGCTCAATAGACATCATCATGTTGGTGAGCACTGATGGGCTTCCAGGGCCAGACACCATGAACATGTTTGGAAAGCCAGCGGTACTGAGACCGAGGTACGTGACTGGGCCAGCGTCCCACGCTTCAGCAAGTGGTTGGTTGTTGCGGCCTCGAATATCAATCTTCAGAAGCGAACCGGTCATTGCGTCAAAACCTGTTGCGTACACCAGCACATCAAATGTGTGTTGATCTCCGCCAGCGACAAGTCCGTGTTCTGTGATGCGTTCAATTGGGTCAGAACCAACATCTACGAGTGACACGTTGGAGCG
>CAMDBY010000083.1 GCA_945889575.1 Bifidobacterium breve | reverse complement strand
CAGTGCGAGCGAGAAAGCCTCAAGAGTGTTTTCTGGCGCATGAGCCATTCCACCTCGGTGGGCGAAAGCAATTGGGTCAGAACGAAGGGAGGCAATGCGTTGTTGCACCCTCCAACACTAGGTGCCTGCTTCTATGCTTAACGGGTGTTCAATATGTCTGGCAGTGAGATTATTTTTCTGCTCGTTGCAGGGCTTGTCGTATTGGGACCTGAGCGCCTTCCCGGAGTCATTCGCAGAGGGGGAAAGATTTATGGAGATCTTCGACGCGCCGCTAGCGGTTACGAAAAGGAGTTCCGTCAGACCTTCTCAGAGCCCATCAACGAACTCAAATCGACAGCCGATCAAATGCGTCATGGTTTCGGTCTTGTTGACACAGAGCCGTCACCCCCGATGCGACCAGAGCAGGCCGCGTATCCGAAACCGGACTTTTCAGTACCAGACGTAGATGTTCCAGCGCTCAACACAGACGATGAGTGATATTCCAACCAAGACGGTCGAAGGTATGTCCATGATGGATCACCTACGCGAATTGCGGATGCGACTCGTACGTAGTGTCCTAGCAGTCGGAATTTCCACCCTGGTTCTTCTTGCTTTTTATGACCAGCTGAAGAATCTATTAACGCGTCCGTATACAAATCTGTGTGCCCGGCGTCCAGACTTTGGTTGCGATGGGTCTCTCTTTTCATTGGGCCCACTCGATGGCTTCACCGCTCGGATGAGAGTGTGCTTGTATGGGGGCCTTGTTCTTGCTCTTCCGATAATTCTTTGGCAAATCTGGCGATTCATCGTGCCAGCATTGTCCAAGCGTGAAAAAAATTATGTGGTCCCGTTCATTGCTTCTTCAGTTCTTCTCTTTTCATTTGGCTGCTATTTGGCCTACTGGACTCTTGACAAGGCATTGGAATTTCTCATCTCGTGGTCTGGTAGTGACGTCACGCAGGCGTACCAAGTGACGAAATACATAAATCTCGTCGTGATGATGATGTTGGCATTTGGTGTTGGTTTTCTCAGCCCTGTCCTTCTTGTCTTCTTACAACTGGTGTCTGCCGTGACTCCTCGGACATTGATCAAACAATGGCGGTACGCCATCATGGGGATTTTCGTCGCGGCAGCCGCAATCACGCCGTCAGGTGATCCCATCAGCATGTTGGCACTAGCGATTCCGCTGACAATTCTGTATCTCATCGCCGTTCTCGTTGGTTGGTTACTAACACGTCGAAGGACCGCGTAAATCTGTGACTGACGTCCGCGCAACATTCCTTCAGTCTTTAAATTACGAACCAGACGTTTTTCAAATTAAGGCCATGAACTCAATTGATGCTGACGCATCTGTACTCGTTGCGGCCCCAACTGGGTCTGGCAAGACTCTCATTGCGGAATACGCAATAGCGAGAGCACGATCTTTAGGTCTGCGTGCGTTCTACACAACGCCAATAAAGGCCTTGTCTAACCAAAAATATCGAGACTTACAGAATTTGTACGGCGCACACAAAGTTGGGCTTGTGACCGGAGACAACGCAGTCAACGCAGAGGCGCCGGTAGTGGTCATGACTACTGAAGTTCTTCGGAACATGATTTATTCGCAGTCCAGCCGTCTAGAAGATTTAGGTGTCGTGATTCTTGATGAGGTTCATTATCTCCAAGATGCGTATCGCGGACCTGTGTGGGAAGAAGTGATTATTCAGCTCGACCCAGAGGTGCAATTGGTTTGTTTATCTGCCACGGTGTCCAACGCCGACGAAGTAGGCGATTGGCTCTCAACGGTACGCGGTAGAACCGATGTTGTTGTTGAGACCACCCGTCCCATTGAACTTGTTAACCACTTTGCATTGTTTGACAATGCATCCAAGCAATGCGAGATGTTCGAGACGGTAGTTGCTGGGGAACCTAATCGTCATGTGCAACGACTTCTATCGAACGCAACTCAGGTTCGAGGCAGATCTGGCCACAACGGTGGCAAGAAACCACGCCGATTTTCACCGCCAACACGCCCTGAAATAGTGGAACTTCTTGAAGATCAATCCATGTTGCCCGCCATAGTATTTATTTTTAGTAGAGCCCAGTGTGAAGATGCAGTTCATTCATGCATGAATGCCGGCATGGTGTTGACATCCCTAGAAGAAGAGATACAAATACGAGAGATTGTTGAGCGACATTGCGAAAATCTCACCGCAGACGATAAAGACGCTTTGCTATACCACAACTTTATTGATGATGTTGCCAGTGGAATCTCTTGTCATCACGCTGGAATGATTCCCATGTTTAAAGAAGCAGTTGAAGAATGTTTCGTACAAGGGTTGGTCAAGGTTGTCTTTGCGACAGAAACTCTTGCAGTCGGAATCAACATGCCAGCGCGGGCGGTAGTGATTGAAAAGCTTACAAAATATACGGGAGAGCATCACCAGTTGTTGAAGGCTTCAGAGTTCACGCAACTGACTGGTCGTGCAGGTCGTCGCGGTTTGGATGACATTGGGCACGCAATTTCACTGTGGAATCCGTTTGTGGACTTTGATCAGGTAGTCGGGCTAGCCCTGAGCCGGAGCTTTCGTTTGTCCTCGGCCTTCCGACCGACTTTTAACATGGCAGTAAATATGGTCCGCAATCGTTCTCTTGATGGTGCACACCACATTTTGAATCTGTCGTTCGCGCAATTTCAAGCCGATAAGGACGTTGTGACTTCAGAGGCATCTCTCGACGGTCGCAAGCGCGAACTTATGTTGCTCGAGAAGGCTTTCGCAGAGAGGGACTTTGGTCAAGAGAATGTCACGTCCTCAGACCTGATGGCTTCTTCTGTTGAAGCAGAGATTGCGCTTCGGTCATTGCGACCTGGAGACATTGTCATGTTCGATGCATCCAACATCAGAGGACGTGGTCTAATCATCAGCACAGCTGCTCGACGCTCAGGTATTCGACTAACTGTTGTCACACCCAGTCGCAAGATCCTCGACGTCATGGCAAAGGATTTACGTTCGCTTCCCCTGAAGGCTGGCCACGCTGACCTACCTGTGCCCTTTGAACCTGCTCGTACCGAGTTTATTCGTGAGTCGGCTGCACGTCTAGTGAAAGCAAAAATCGACGAGACAATGGGACGAGCGATGCAGGAGCAGTCTGGCCCACGTGTCGTCGATTCACCTTTGTCACACAAAAGTATTCGCAAGCTACGAAACGAAATAGAACAGATGGAGAGCAGGGTTGGCACACGTGCTGGTTCAGTGGGCTCTCGTTTTATGGATGTCGTTCACATGTTGGAGGAAATGAACTACATCTCAGAGTGGACTTTGACGGAGAAGGGCGAGATGCTTGCGGGCATCTTTCACGAGTCTGATTTATTGATCGTAGAAGTAATGAACCGTGGGTTGTTCGACAACCTTTCTGTTAATGATTTGGTAGCGGTATTGTCCACATTGGTATATGAGCCCCGTGGCGGTGATTCTGGCGGTGCACCACGTTGGCCCAATGATCAAGTGCGCCAAAGATTTAAGAAGATCGAGCGAGTGAGTGAACAAGTTCAAGATATTCAACGTGAGCGCGGTCTTCACCAACATCGTGCACCTAATGGGGGATTGGCATTCGAGACTTCTGCATGGGCAAATGGGAAACCGTTGTCGAAAATTCTCGACCCTGATCTGACACCAGGAGACTTCGTTCGGTCTATGCGCCAACTTATTGATCTCTTACGCCAAATTGTCACGACGACTTCAAATCCATCACTGCGCGACACAGCGGAATCTGCCACGCGTGCGCTCGATCGCGGGGTAGTAGCTGCAGCTTCGGGAACATCCTCGCGATGATTAGACGGGGCGAAGAGTGGGGATCGTCCACAACGCGGACCGAATCCGATGTCGTTGTTACAGGTGATATTGCATTTGCTCTCTGTTCACCCGAGCATCGACTAATTGTTTCTGGTGGCGACATCGCTCGGACCCTAGGTGACCCGCCACCACCAGACATAGGAGCCAGTTGCACCGAAGTACCGATTGATGCCTTACGCATCACAATCACTTTGCGCAACGGAAACACGACCACACAGATCGCGTCGTCACATGTGATGATCGGCAACTGGTTTCGTGGTCGTCTGATATGCGTGACAAACGGGGGATTCATCGGACGGAAGAATGTCTCTCCACGTGCACACCCGAACGACGGATTCTTAGATGTCATGTCGTTACTTCCGTCCATGGGGTTGCAGCAGCGCTATCGAGCCCGTCAAAAGTCAATTCTTGGAACACACACACCGCATCCGCTGGTCGAAACTAGTCGTGCTCGCACTATTGAATTCTCGGCGCTGTTTCGCTCTGAGACTCTTCGAATTGATGGTCGTCGAATCCGTGTATGGAGCTCCATACACATAGAAATTGTGCCGGATTACTGGAGACTGCTCGTCTAGCCATCTACGGTGGTGGAATGCAATCTTGGATATTGAACGAATCGCCCGGCACCTATGTGTGGGGAGACATCGCAACGCCAGAACCTCAGGAGAATGAGGTTCGTATCCGCGTTGTAGCGAGCGCCCTGAATCATATGGATCTGTGGGTGACACGCGGAATGCCAAAACCTCCACTTCCACACGTTCCCGGATGCGATGTCGCAGGAATCGTTGACGCAATAGGAAGCAAAGTGACATCAGTTTCTGTCGGAGACGAAGTAGTAGTGAACGCTGGCGTTTCACCCATCGAAGACATCGTGCGATACGGCAACAATTCACCGATGGGACCTGGTTTTATGATTTGGGGTGAGCACTGTCATGGAGGTCATGCAACCTTTGCGATTGCCCCCGATAGAAATGTTCGTCCTCGGCCTTTGAACAGAACGTGGTTTGAATGTGCAGCGTTTCCACTCGCGTATCTCACAGCATTACGAATGCTGAATAGAGCACGCGTTGCACCAGGTGAGACAGTCTTAATTGTCGGCATCGGATCTGGCGTCTCAACCGCAGCATTGGCATTAGCTAATTTCATGGGGGCTCAGGCAACCGTCACGAGCAGAGATGCTGCCAAGCGTTCTCAAGCACTCCAAATGGGAGCAGTTTCAGCGATCGATTCAGCCGATGCCAAATGGCCAGTGCAGGCCGATGTTGTTATAGAAAGCGTCGGCCCTGCAACATGGGATAAATCTGTTCGCTCGCTAGCCCCAGGTGGACGCATGGTGGTGTGTGGAGGTACATCTGGTTCCACAGCCGAAATCAATATTCCACGCCTGTTCTTTAAACAGTACGAGATCATCGGTTCTTCGATGGGAAGTTACGAAGAATTCGATCAACTCCTTGCCATTATCAACAATGGCCTGCCGATTGCTATTGACAATGTGTACCCGCTGCAGCAATACGAGGCGGCACTGTCTCGACTCGAACGTGGAGATCAACTCGGAAAGATTGTTCTTGATCACGGAGTGACACCGTGAACCTTTCAGACGTTGAAAAGCTAAAGGTCCAGGCGTGTGCCCTGATCGACAAGAATGCTGAAACTCTCGTCAACGTCAGCCATGAAATTCATGATCATCCAGAGCAGAATTATGAAGAAGTTTTTGCATCAGAGTTATTAACTCGGTCTGCAAATGATCAGGGTGTACACGTAGAACTTGGCGCATTCGATTGCGCAACTGGATTCTCTGGAGATGTTGGCTCGGGCCCGACCGTGTGCATCATGAGCGAATACGACGCACTGCCTGACATTGGTCACGGTTGTGGACACAACATCATCGCTGCTGCAGGTCTGGGAGCAGCCATTGCACTTGCATCGATTGCTGATGCCTCAGGCGGTCGCGTTCGCTATATGGGTACGCCAGCAGAAGAAGGGGGAGGCGGAAAGATTTTGATGGCTCGCAATGGTGCGCTAGTGGGAGTTGACCTTGCCATGATGGTGCACCCCGCGGACGCAGATTTAGCAACTATCGACGCAATAGCTCTGCAACAACTACTCGTGGAATACACCGGACAAGAATCCCATGCAGCAGCTGCCCCGCAGTTAGGTCGTAACGCCCTCGATGCAGCAGTACTCGGATACATGGCTGTCGCCACCCTGCGACAGCACATCTTGCCCACGGAACGCATTCACGGAATTTTTTTGAAGTCTGGGGAGAAGCCAAACATTGTTCCTCGTGAGGCATCAAGCGAATGGTATGTCCGATCAGACAATGTCACTTCACTTGCGGCTCTCAAACCCCGCGTTCTTGCATCACTGGAGTCCGGGGCGCTTGCATGCGGATGTTCTGTTTCACACGAATGGATTGGAACGGCATACGCAGACATGGTGACAAACGACACCATGGGAACAATGTACGCACACAATGCTCTCACCCTCGGGCGCACCGTCACTGATCCGCGACATGGTGGACGCAGAGTTGTTGGCAGTACAGACATGGGAAATGTGAGCCACTTAGTACCGTCGATTCACCCAATGATTGCGTCAGCCCCAGTGGGAACATCGATTCACACCAAACAATTTGCACAATTTGCTCGGTCTCCGATGGCAGACCAAGCAGTACTCGACGGCGCTAAAGCAATGGCAATGACCGCTATCGATTTCTGGACATCATCCGAGCGTCAACAAGCAGTCGCTGCAGAGTTTCGAGCCGCTAATCCTGACCAGAACGTTCTGTAGCGGTATCCCTCTTAACGACCTACGTGACTCCTAGGCTCAAATGTCGTGAGTGTTTATGTCCCCGAGGAATTTACAGACGCGGAATCAGACATTCTTCGTCGTTATTTTACAAATCTTGATCTTCCAGTGTTCGCGTTGGTCAATTTGCCTGAAGTTGTAAAAGGAGCATTGTTTGCCCGTTACAGCCGTAGTCCACGCAGCCTGCGTCGTCTCTTTCTTGATGAGTTTGTTAACGATCTAGAAATTGCCGGAGACCAAGCTGTCGATGCAACAGTCGGAGTAGACAGAGCAGAGACTCTTTATGAAAAAGTATTCGTCGAATACGGCGATGACTCTGTCGCACAACTGGGCGGTGTTCATCTTGCGTGTGAACAGTCATCTAATATTTTGACCAAGATTCTCGAGTGGGGTCGCCTTATGAGCTACCTCGAGCAGAGCACCCGCTACATCGCCTATGACGACAGACTCGGAGGGCGCTATCGCTATTACCGCGACCCGGACATCCTTGAAGGCAGGTTCGGTACGCGTTATGTCGGCGACATGGATCGTATGTTTGATTCCTATAGCCAACTTGCAGAACTAGTCACTGAACATGTGCGGTCGACTGTTGTTAAAGGTCCGAAAGATAGTGACTTTGTGTATCGTCAGGCCACTCGTGCCAAAGCACTCGATGCGGTCCGCGGACTGTTGCCTGCCTCTTCCTTATCGAATGTCGGTATTTACGGAAGCGGACAGGGCTACGAGCAACTTTTGTTACGTATGCGTGCGCATCCTTTACCCG
>CAMDBY010000082.1 GCA_945889575.1 Bifidobacterium breve | reverse complement strand
GGACGCGGAGGGCGTGGAGGCGGCGGAGGCGGCGGAGGCGGTCGTGGAATGGAAGAGGATCAGAAGCTTGACCGTTCTCAAACGCGTGTGGTGCTTCTTCGCAGTTTCCGAATGGCGGGCGAGTTTCGTAAACAAGCAATCTTGGCGTTCGGTCTTGTCATCATCACCGTGTTGTGCACTTTGGCAGGGCCAGTGCTCGTTCGTCACGGCATTGATGCTGGTATCCGCAAAGGCGATCGCAACGCACTTGATAAGACCGTTATTGCCTACATCGTGGTAGTCGTAATTGCGTATGTCGTTGGCCGTTGGCAGTACGTCGCATTGAATTCTGCTGGTGAAGGCTTCTTGCGTCTGATTCGAATTCGAGTGTTTTCTCGAATGCAGAAACAATCGATGGCATTTTTCGACCGCGAGAAGGCTGGAGTACTTGTCGCGCGTATGACTGCCGACATTGAATCGATGGCGGAACTAGTGCAATGGGGATTGATGCAGTTTCTCTCGTCATTCTTGTTGCTGTTCTTTGCGTTCTTTCTTTTGATGAGTCTGTCGTGGCAGCTCACACTGATCTCTCTTATTGTGTTCCCATTCTTGATTCTGGCGACCATAAAGTTTCAACGTGATGCAAACACGGCGTACTTGGAAGTTCGCGACAAAGTTGGCGCAAACCTCTCTGCCCTGCAAGAGGGCATTACTGGGGTTCGGGTAATTCAGGCATACGCACGAGAAGACGAGCAGATTCGTCGATTTGAAGAATCAAACAGAGCGTTGTATCGCAGCCACATTCACAGTGTGAAAGTCAGTACGTGGTATTTCGGGCTTATTGAATTTGCTGGTATTGGTTCATCAGCACTCATTGTTGGTGTCGGTGGTTTGCTGGTGCACAATGGCACGGTGTCCCTCGGAACTGTTGTGGCATTCGTGTTGCTACTCACCAGTTTGTTTGACCCCGTGCAGCAACTGTCGCAGTTGTACAACACCCTGCAATCTTCTGCAGCTGCACTCCATAAGTTGTTTGGCATTATCGACGCAGTTCCTGACGTTGATGAATCTCCAAACCCCATTTCCTTGCCCGCTGTTGGTGATGTCGTGGTTGACAACATCACGTTCTCGTATGTAGGTGCATCGCAACCAGCCTTGGAGAATGTGTCACTTACTCTCACGGCCGGCACGCGCCTTGCGCTAGTCGGCCCTACCGGCGCAGGCAAATCAACTCTTGCCAAATTGATGGCACGTTTATATGACCCGCAATCCGGCACGGTGTCATACGGCGGTGTAGACCTGCGCCGCGCATCAATGGAGGATCTGCGTGATCGCATCGTTGTGATCCCTCAAGAGGGTTTCTTGTTTGATGGCACAATTCGCGACAACTTGCGTATTGCAAAGCCAGATGCCACAGAAGACGATCTTCTCATAGCGCTCGACAAGATTGGCCTACGCGAGCGATTCGAAGCATTGCCAGAGGGCCTTGACACTGAAGTGCGCGAACGTGGTTCACGCCTGTCAGCTGGTGAACGTCAGTTAGTTGCTTTGTCACGTGCGGCTCTTATTGACCCTGCAGTGCTGGTGCTTGACGAAGCAACGTCGAACCTTGACCCAGGTACTGAGATGCTGGTGGAAGCAGCGCTTGAGAAACTGATGATCAACCGCAGTGTCATTGTGGTCGCTCACCGCTTGTCCACGGTGCAACGTGCAGACAAGATTGCGGTCGTGGCAGATGCGCATATTTCGGAGATTGGCACACACGACGAGCTGATTGCGCTGAATGGTCATTACGCATTACTTGCGTCTACGTGGAATAAAACCCAACCCCACTAAGCGTTTACCAGCAATTCAGTACAGACTGGTTTTGTCCGTAATTGTCCCCAAAATACTGTGTTACGGTGCTTTTTCACCCACGGATGAAGATTGATTCCGAAGGAAACAACATGCCAGAAGTACTCAAAGAAGTAACCAGAGTAATGAATCTCTACATTGACGGAGCTGGCAACGGTAACGCTGATCAAATGAATGAGGCGTTTCATAGCAGTGCGCACTGGTTTGGTGCAATGGATGGGGTCGATTACGACATGGACAAAGAAGGTTTCGTCGCACTGATGGTTGAAACACCAGGGCATCCTTCAATGTCGGAGATTGTTGACATTCAAATCGATGGAACGGCTGCACGAGCAACTGTCAAAGAAGAAGGATTTTGGGGAACGGCCTCCTTTACCAATTTCTTCAACCTGTCAATAGTCGATGGTTGCTGGCAGATTACAAATAAGACTTTTGCCGTCACCGCTGGTGGTCACGCTTAGTCGCGAGCGAAGCACGCTAACTACGTATGTAGTGAAGTGAGTCGGCGAAAAGTTTCAACTTCTTTGACATCGTAGGGTGATCCATCTCGATGAAGCAGTTCGTGAAACCACGGTTCTTGATCTGTGACTGGTTCGGTCCATGAGCGCCACGGAAAACGAGTCTGGGTTCTTCCATCAACGAACCCCCAGTTGATGGCGCCCACACCATGTTCAGCAAAAACTTCTAAGAGGTCAACAGTCGAGCCAGCGGTTCGAGCCAGCCATTCTGTACAGAGGAGTGGTCGACCATATGTCTTGAGCGATTCAATTACTGCAGTGAGTTTCTCGCGAGGTTCATAGCAATGAAACGAAATGATGTCACTGCGATCAAGTATGACTTCATTCAACGTGTTTTCTGCAGGCTGCCACTCTGTGTTGTATTCCCAAATACCAACAGTCAAAGGTTGTGATGGTGAAATCTCTCGTGCCCAATCGAAGACTTGCGACACCAGTTCAGTTGCTGTCTTGATTTTTTCATCACGTGCGCCGAGTGTCAATGTGACAGTGTCCACCTGGTCTGGTTCATTAAAGAGATCCCATGCAATAACGCGTGAATCATCGTGAAATTTCCCAATAACTTTCTGTACGTAATCCCGTAGCCCTGGCCATCGGGAGCGGTCGTAGAAGATTTCAGATCCAGGACTTTGCACCCACATTGAATTGTGAAGTCGTGGTGCGGGTTCTCGTTGAACTCCGAGTCGTGGTTTCGGATTCCACACTCCGTCAAAAAGGACGGGGACAACTCCGATTCCGTTGGATTCAGCAATGGACAGAACATTTTCAATTCGTTCAAGAAAATTGTCTGGCGATTCCGTAAACAGAAGATCATGGAGATAGAGACGAATGGTGTTCATGCCGATTTCTGCGGCCCACCCCAATTCTTTACTGATGGTTTCAATGTCAAATGTCTCTGACTGCCACATCTCCAATTGATTACCGGCGGTTGACGGGCTGAAATTGCAGCCGACTAACCACCCGATGCGGCTGTTCCAGTCGTGTGCCTGTTCGGCAGTCCATCGGTCAGTCGTCATTGACCTATCTAATCGTGCAGAGGCGAGGCTGAACGAGCCGCACGCTTAGTCGCGTGCGACGAAGTATTTTGACTTCGGGTGATGACAGATAATCGCTGAGGTGGTTTGTTCTGGTTGGTATTGCCAGCCAGTGTCTTCACCAACTTCGATACCGATACGGCCAGCCTCAAGAAGTTCGGCGACGCGAGCGTTGTCCTCTAGGTCTGGGCATGCGGGGTAACCCCAGCTATAGCGGCCACCGCGGTATTGCTGACGGAACAAGCCAGCAACTGATGGTCCATCTTCGTTTACGAAGCCCCATTCGGTACGAATGCGGTGGTGCCAGTACTCAGCAAGTGCTTCTGCCATTTCAACACCGATGCCATGAAGCTCGAGGTAGTCCTGGTACTTATTGGCTGCGAATAGTTCGGCTGCTGCCTCGCTAATTGGTTGACCCATGGTGACGATGTGGAAGGCGGCATAGTCAGGCTCGCCACTTTCAATAGACCGAAAGAAGTCGGCGATGCACATGAATGGTGCAACCTTTTGGCGCGGATAGTTGAAGCGTGTGCGTTCGACTGTGCGTGTGTCATCTGTGTAGACAACTAGGTCGTTGCCATCGCTGTTGACAGGGAAGTATCCGTACACCAATTGTGGAACTAGGACACCGCTGGCTTTTGCATTGCTGAGTTGTGCGCGCAAGATGGGGCGGATGCGATCTTTAAAATCAATATCTGATTCACCCTCGTTCGGGCGGTACTGCCATTGGTTGCGGAACAGGGCAGTTTCGTTGATGTATTCAGCGATCTCATCAAGCCCGATGCCCTTCACGACTTTTGAGCCAAGGAATGGCGGAACAAAGACTGTGTTGTCTGTTTCTACTTCAGGAGAACGAAGCGGAATAGAGGCAGGATCAACCTCAACCTTTTCACGTCGTGGAATTACACGTTCGCCAAGCTTGCGACCAAAGTCTGGGTCATCAACGCCTGACTTTTTGATTGCCATCAGAGTGTCAAGAGTTGCGAGGCCCTCGAAGGCGTCCTTGCCGTACAGAACACGGCCATCATAGATTTTGCGCAGGTCTTGTTCCACGTAACTGCGAGTGAGCGCTGCGCCACCGAGAAGAACAGGTATGTCACTGAGGCCTTGTGCATTAAGTTCGAGCAAGTTGTCACGCATGATGATGGTGCTCTTTACGAGCAGCCCGCTCATGCCGAGCGCATCAGCGCCGACTTCTTTCACCTTGGTGATCATTTCCGAAATACTGATTTTGATTCCGATGTTGTGCACTTCGTAACCATTGTTGGTGCAGATAATGTCCACAAGGTTTTTACCGATGTCGTGAACGTCACCCTTTACGGTGGCCAATACCAGCTTGCCCTTTGCACTGCTCTCGCCAGTCTTTGCCATATGAGGTTCAAGATAGGCAACAGCGGTCTTCATGGTTTCTGCGCTTTGCAAAACGAACGGCAGTTGCATGCGGCCAGAGCCGAAGAGTTCGCCCACTTCGCGCATGCCATCAAGAAGAAATTCATTGATGATGTCAAGCGGGGCAATGCCATCTGACATTGCACGTTCAAGATCATCGGTAAGCCCTTCGCGGTCGCCATCAATAATGCGTTGACGCAATATTTGTTCAATGGTCCAGTCGGTGCGGTCTTCTTTAACGGCATCAATTGTGGAGACGTCAGCAAAAATCTCGAGCAACTTTGTGAGCGGGTCATAGCCAGGTGAACGACGGTCAAAGATGAGGTCGTGGCACACGGTGATCTGTTCTTCAGGAATACGTGCGAGTGGCAGAATTTTTGATGCATGAACAATTGCTGAATCGAGGCCAACTTGGCGCGCTTCATGTAAGAACACACTGTTCAACACCTGGCGAGTAGAAGGGCTAAGTCCAAAACTGACGTTTGAAAGGCCAAGAGTGGTGAATGCACCGGGAATCTCTTCTTTGATGCGGCGAATTGCCTCAAGCGTTGCAATGCCATCCTTGCGCAGGTCCTCATCGCCTGTGCCAATTGGGAATGTGAGTGCGTCGAAGATCAAGTCACTGGCGGAAAGGCCGTAGCGCTCGGTAGCGATTGTGTGAATGCGATGAGCAACTTCCATCTTCCATTCCACGTCACGTGCTTGGCCGCGTTCATCGATGCGAAGGCAGATAACGGCCGCGCCGTAATCGCGAGCAAGTGAAAACACGCGATCGAGACGACTGCCAGGTGCTTCGCCATCTTCAAGGTTGGCTGAGTTCAAAATGCTGCGGCCACCCGTATGCAATAGGCCGGCTTCCATAACTTCTGGCTCAGTTGAGTCAAGGACAAGCGGAACACTTGCTTGGCTGGCGAAACGTGATGCAATTTCATTCATGTCAACGGCGCCATCGTGGCCGACATAGTCAACGCATACGTCAAGCACGTGAGAGCCTTCGCGGATCTGCTCTGTTGCCATTTTGACGCAGGAGTCCCAGTCTTCGCGCAACATTGCATCGCGGAATGCTCTCGAACCGTTTGCGTTGGTGCGCTCACCAATGATGAGGAAGCTGTTGTCTTGTTCCAGCGTGACAGGGGAGTACAGCGATGACACGCTTGGTTCGAATTCTGGTATGCGCACTTTCGGGGTGACGCCGCGAACAGCCTCTACTACTTGGCGTAAATGTTCTGGTGTTGTGCCGCAGCATCCGCCAACAATGCCGATGCCCAATTTGCTGACATGTTGCAAATGAAATTCTGCAAGTTGTTCAGGAGTGAGGTCATAATGGGTTCTTCCATCAACAACGCTTGGTAACCCGGCGTTTGGCAGCACGCTGATAGGAATCAGGGAATGCTCGCTGAGGTAACGCAAGTGTTCTTGCATTTCTGATGGCCCGGTTGCGCAGTTGATGCCGATGACGTCGGGCTTCATTGCCTGCAGTGAGGCATAAGCAGCGCCAATTTCTGTACCGACCAACATGCGGCCCGTTGTTTCCATGGTGACTTGCACCTGGATGGGAACGTCGCGGCCAACGATCTTCATTGCGCGACGACATGCCTGCATTGCGGCCTTGATCTGCAACAAGTCCATGCATGTCTCGATGAGAAAGAGATCTGAGCCGCCATCAAGAAGACCGCGAGCTTGTTCTTCATAGGAATCACGCAAGGTGGCGAAATCAATATGCCCAAGGCTTGGCAACTTTGTGCCTGGCCCGATGCTGCCCGCTACGTAGCGAGGACGACCATCTACTTCGTACGTGTCGGCAACGCGGCGAGCAATTGCTGCGGCGGCCACATTGAGTTCGTATGCCTTTTCAGGAATGTTGTATTCCACGAGCACGGTAGAGAAACTTCCGAAGCTGGCAGTCTCAATAACATCGACACCTACGTCAAGGAATGCGCGGTGCATGGATTCAATGACATCAGGGCGGGTAAGGCACAGCATTTCATTGCAGCCCTCGAGCGATTCTCCGCCAAAGTCGGCTGGACCGAGGTCGAGATCTTGTACGAAAGTTCCGAAAGCGCCATCGAAAACGATGACTCGGTCGCGGACTGCATCGAGGTAGGGCTGGCGATTCATGACTCCTTCACGATACTTGCCATAGAGTCAATGGAATGGCTCGCATAAAGATCTACACCCGAGAAGGCGACGACGGCACGACCGGACTCTTTTACGGAGGCCGAGTGCCGAAGGACAGTGAGTTGCCTCGCGCCTATGGTGCCGTTGATGAAGCACAAGCCGTCATTGGCCTTGTGCGTACAGCGGCTGGTCATGGTTCTGAGGTCGATGGCATCGTGGTGCCAATGATGAAAGACCTCTATGTGTTGATGGCCGAATTGGCCACATTGCCTGAAAACCGCCACAAGCTAAAGCCAGGTGTCAGTTGTGTCACATCTGAGATGGTGGATCGTCTGGAACAGATCATCGACGACCTTGATACGAAGTTTGAACCGCCAACCGAGTTCGTTGTGCCGGGTGAACATCCAGTATCTGCATGGCTCGACTTTGCTCGTACCACTGTGCGTCGTGCCGAGCGTCAGGCGTTTGCGGCAGCTCCACTGCCTCGTTACGTCGTGCCGTATCTGAACAGGTTGTCTGACTTGTTGTGGACGATG
>CAMDBY010000081.1 GCA_945889575.1 Bifidobacterium breve | reverse complement strand
CCAACCATTGACTCTGTGCAATACACAGGGACGTGCTTGCGACCGTCGTGCACGGCAATGGTGAGACCCACCATGTCGGGAACGATGGTTGAGCGACGCGACCATGTCTTGATGACTTTGTGATCACCGGCAGTAACTGCGGCGTCAACTTTCTTGAGCAAGTGGTCGTCAACAAACGGACCCTTTTTGAGGCTACGAGACATGAGTTACCTCCGACCCTTTCCGGCACGACGCCGACGAACGATGAGTGATTGAGATGGCTTGTTTTTGTTACGTGTGCGGCCTTCTGGCTTACCCCAAGGCGATACTGGAGGACGACCACCAGAGGTCTTACCTTCACCACCACCGAGTGGGTGGTCGACAGGGTTCATGGCAACACCACGAGTTTGTGGGCGAACGCCCTTCCAACGGTTACGTCCGGCCTTACCGATTTTGACGAGTTCGTGCTCTGAGTTACCAACTTCACCAACGGTGGCGCGGCAATCAAGAAGAACTCGACGCATTTCAGTAGAAGGAAGACGCAATGTTGCGAAGTCGCCTTCTTTGGCGACAACTTGAATTGACATTCCGGCAGAGCGAGCAATTTTGCCGCCTTGTCCAGGACGAAGTTCAACGTTGTGCACAACAGTTCCGACAGGGATGTAACGCAATTGCATTGCATTTCCTGGCTTGATGTCTGCACCGTGTCCGCTTTCGACGCGCATACCTACTTCAAGACCCTTAGGAGCAAGGATGTATGCCTTTGTTCCGTCCATGTAATGAAGAAGTGCAATGCGGCACGTACGGTTCGGGTCGTACTCAATTGATGCAACCTTTGCAGGCATGCCATCTTTGATGCGCTTGAAGTCAATGATGCGGTACTGGCGCTTGTGTGCACCACCGCGGTGACGTGAAGTCTTGCGACCGTAGACGTTACGTCCGCCGGTGTTTGACTTTGAAGAGAGAAGAGTCTTTTCAGGCGTCGTCTTTGTGATCTCTGAGAAATCAGAGACTGTCTGGAAACGACGTCCGGGACTAGTTGGTTTGCGCTTGCGAATTGCCATGATTATTTCAGCTTTCGAACAACGGGATTTTGCTTCCCGCAGCAAGGGTGACTATGGCCCGCTTGGTGTGCGGGCGCTGACCGATTCGGTTGGAGTTACGTGTGCGCTGGAACTTGCCCTTGCGATTGATTGTGTTGACCTTGAGTACTTTGACGCCCCAGATTGCCTCGATGGCATCGTGGATCTCGGGCTTAGAAGCATCAACTGCAACTTGAAACGTGTACACATCTGTTTCCATAAGCGCGTAGCTCTTTTCAGAGACAACAGGCTTAAGAATGATGTCGCGTGGATCTTTCATTACTTAGCTTCCTTTGCGATGGGCAGGCTGTCTTTTGAAAAGACAATCCAGTCGTTGCACAAAACGTCGTACGCATTGAGTTCACCAACAAGTGTGAGTTGCACTTCTGGAACATTGCGGAAGCTCTTGATTGCAACTTCTTCGGATGGAGAAACAACAACCATGACGCGACCTTCAACACCAAGAGCGGTAAGTGCCTTGAGTGCATCTTTTGTGCTTGGAGCTGTAAGGCCCCATGACTCGATAACAACGACGTGACCTGAGCTGTTGCGATCTGACAAAGCAGACGCAAGTGCAAGACGAATCATTTTACGAGGTGTGCGTTGTGCGTACGAACGAGGCTTTGGTCCGTGAGCAATACCGCCACCCTTGAAATGAGGAGCGCGGGTTGAACCCTGACGAGCTCCACCAGTTCCCTTTTGGTTAAAAGGCTTCTTACCCGTACCTGAAACTTCAGCACGAGTTTTTGTGCTTTGTGTTCCGGCGCGACGACCTGCAAGTTGTGCTGTGACAACTTGGTGCATCACTGGAACATTTGGTTCTACTGCAAACAGTTCGTCTGCAACATCAACGTTGCCAGCTGCTTTGCCTGATGAATTCTTAACTGCGATTGATGCCATCGGAATTACTTCGCCTTCACTGCGTTACGCACGATGACAACGCCACCGTTCGGGCCAGGAATAGAACCCTTAATCAAAATGAGACCGCGCTCTGGATCGCTTTGCACCACTTCAAGATTGAGAGTGGTGACTTGCTCATGACCCATGTGGCCAGCCATTCTGAGACCTTTGAATACACGACCTGGGAATGAGCATGAACCGATGGAACCAGGAGCACGATGGTGCTTATGGTTACCGTGGCTTGCACCCTGGCCGCTGAAGTTGTGACGCTTCATACCACCAGCAAAACCTTTACCTCGGCTGACCGCTGTGACGTCGACTATTTCGCCCGGTGCAAGAAGATCAGCTGCGATCTCTTGTCCGACAACGAAGCCATCGACAGAGTCGAGGCGTAGTTCGACGAGGCGGCGGCCCGCTTCGACGTTTGCTGACGCAAAGTGTCCTTGCTCAGGCTTGCTGAGCTTGGTGGCACTTTTGTGTCCGTATGTAACTTGTAACGCGGTGTATCCGTCGCGGTCATTTGTTTTGACCTGGACAACACGTACTGGCTCTACGCGCAGCACTGTGACGGGGATGACTCGTTGGTCATCTCCCCACACTTGTGTCATGCCGACTTTTTCGCCGACGATCGCTTTTTGTGCCATGGCGGCAACCCTTTTTCTCGTTTGGTTATTCACGCAAATGCTCCGAGAACATTTCTGTTAACGGAGCACGTGTCTGGGTGTTGCCGTGTGGTTCCACTCTGCTTTGCAGCGTTGTGGCCTTCACGGACGTCGATTATTTTTTTGTGTCTTCGACGGTCGATCTAGCTTTTCGGGTTAATACCCGAATCGCACGGACTAGGAACGCTATCGGCAGTTTTGGCTAATCCACATGGGAACGGCCGAGTGATTTACCGAGGGAAGCGCTTCTCAATCCAGTCGGCCACAATTTCGAGAGCTTCGATGCGACGGCCTTCGAGATAATGAGGCGCACCCTTCATTTCTACATATGTGGAGTCAGCTGCCCCTGAGGCGGCCACGATTTCTTTTGCTTCCCTGATACGGATTTCCGTGTCCGCCGTGGGGTGCAACAGCAGGGTCGGAACCTTGATATGAGGCATGGTGTCTGCCAGTTTGGCGTGGCTAGAGAGCCCCGACCAGGTGCTCAGCCACCCGCGAGAGGTCATTGTGCGAGCCAGCCCGCCGCGGCCATAATTGGCCTCAAAAGGGTCTGGAAAGGCGAAAAGTGACCCCATCGGGCGCTCATCTGGCTCTAATGACAGGTCGAGATAGACCGGATTTGCCAATGTTCGATAGATCGTGTGGTATTTCGTGAAGACTCGGCGGGCCCGTTGGTCGCGCCACGTCTCTAAGTTTGTGTCTTTGTGAATTTCCTTCAGGGCTGTTCCGGCAGTGTCAGCATCGGCAATGGCCTGCTTGGCGATGGCATCAATTCTGGCCACCCGAGCAATTTGAGCCTGTCGATACTTCGCCAGCCAGTCGAGGTCATAGGAGCTTGGTTCTGGCCACGGGCGCCATCCGTTATCCGGGTTGTACATATCAAGTTCTGGCACTCGGCTGAACGGGTCGTTTTCATCAGCCACCGACGGGTCGATGACTTGCAGCATAAAAACGCCTTCGCCGGGATGAGCCGCCATGCCTACCCAACCGTCACCGATTCCTAATTCAGCATGAGCCATTGCCATGAGCGACCCACCGCCTGAGTTACCGAGCAAGATGACCGACTCTGCACCACGACGTTTCATTTCATCGTGAGCAACTTTTACATCGATAATGCAATTTTCGTGCAAGCAGTCAGTGTCGTTGTTGAGATACCGAGTTGAAAAACCAAACACTGCATAACCGGCTGCTGCTAACAATGGGCATGCGTAATGCACACTGAAATCGCCACGGGGATGCGACAAGATCACAGCAGTTTTCCATTTGCCGTTTGGTGGTGTCCACAAAAGTCCACGTACCAATGCACCATCGGGCGTGACCAAGCGAATTGATTCGCGTGGAATATCAACTGACGGTGCATCTTCTGGCAGTGGCCAGTAGTTCAAACCAAAGGGGCGTTGTCCTCCGAGATGTGCATCAAGATGATCCATGAATGTTTTACTTTTCAGCTAGGGCGCGAGCACCCGGATAATCTGCTTTTCCATTTGGTGCACGCGGTACTTCAGAAACGAACACGACTCGTTTGGGTGCCTTGTAACCAGACAACTGTTTCTTCACTGATGCAATAACATCTGCTTCAGTCAACGTGACTCCAGCATCTACCGAAGCAACGGCAACAACTATTTGTCCGAACTTCTCATCGGGAAGACCAACAACCAAACAGTCACGAACACCAACATTGCGCTTGACAGCTTCTTCAACTTCCTCGGGAAATACTTTCTCTCCCGCAGTATTGATCACTTGACTACCGCGGCCGAGCAAAATGAGGCTTCCATTTTGATCATACGTTCCGAGGTCACCAGGGAATGAATAATTCACACCACCAATCGTGCGAAACGTGCGCGCTGATTTCTCTGGATCTTTGAAGTACCCAATTGGCACATGGCCACCGCTTGCCACTTTCCCTGTTCCACCACTGCCCGGTAATACTTCGTTGTCTTCGTCATCAAACAGCTTTGTGGTTGGATTAACCATAAAAACCGCAGTCTCTGCAGGCATATCCTTCATCATCACACTCGAGCCCATACTGCCTTCCGTGCTTCCCATCGCATCTAGTAACGCAATTTGTGGAATGTGATCAATGAGACGCCGTTTCAACTCTGTCGTCCACATCACACCAGATGAAACCATCCGAGTTAGTGAAGATGTGTCGTACTTCTTCCCTGCTCGTTGCGCAGCATCAAGAGCGTCAGCAATCGGCCGAGCAAATGCATCTCCGACAATGACAACGTTCTGCACGCGTTCAGTTTCGACGAGCGACAACAATTCATCTGCATCAAACTTGCGATTCTGCAAAATTGCCACAGTGCCTGCAACTGCGTGGGGAATCATTGCACCAATCCACATACCTGTTCCGTGCATCAGCGGGCAACACGGAACTACAACGTATGTACCATCACGCTTTCTTACTTCACTCAACAGTGGTGCAAGCTCGCGCCAATCGTCGGTGAGCGGCAGACCCAATGCAACAAGACCGTTCCCAACAAACTGCGACGTATGGCTTCCCATGGTGTACATCACGCCTTTTGGCATTCCCGTTGTTCCGCCCGTGTACAGCATGTATATGTCATCACCTGAACGCTCTATGCGTGGTGCTGGTTCATTAGCAGAAATCAGATCTTCATATTTAACTCGACCGGGCACGACTGCTGTTGCCGGACCATCATCAACTTCGACAATGAGTCGGAGTAAGGGCAACTTGCCTACAACTTCGGCAACTCTGTCTGCAAGAGATGCGTGATAGAACAACGCTTTACAGTCCGCATTGTCTAGTAAGTACTCAAGTTCATTTCCGAGATATCGAAAATTGACGTTGATCGGCACTACGCGTTGTTTGAACGATGCGTAATGAGCTTCTAAATATTCAGCACTGTTGTATAGATACAACCCAGATTTATCATCTGGCCCTAAACCGGCCGCTGTCAATGCTGCAGCGATACGTGCTGCACGGTCGTCATATTGCGACCATGACAGTCGCTTGTCTCCGTCAATCACAGCTGGCACGTCACCCAACTGATCGGCATACGATTCCCAAATCGTCGCAAAATGCATGTTCATATAATTTCCCCCGCTGAATACTGCCATTGATTCAGAGGGGGCTCTACCATCGGAGAGTTTCCGCTTATTGCGCTATAAAACGCGCTGTAATTATTCTTTCGGACGCGCGACCAATGTCGCTGTCAAATCCTTCGCAACGCCATCACGTTCCACTTTGATTTTGATGACATCACCAGGTGCAGAGTCGCGAACTATCGCGATGAGCGCACCTTGGCCCGTTATGGCTTGGCCATTGATCTCCAAGACGATGTCATTTACTTTTAAACCGGCCTTGTTAGCAGGAGAATCAGCTTGCACTTCAGAAATAACTGCACCCGCACCGCCATCTTTGCGATCAGTAAGCGAGATACCAAGGTAACCCTGTGCACGAACTGCACCGCCTGCATCAGCACGCAAGAGAGCAGCAACACGTTGCACTTCTGCCACACCAATTGCAAAACCGATATTGTTGGCTGCAGTACTGCTGTTGCCGTTTGCCACTGCAGTGTTGATGCCAACGACCTGACCATTCAAGTTAATAAGTGGTCCTCCAGAGTTACCTGAAGAAATTGCTGCATCAGTTTGGATGAGACCATTCAATGCACCATTGCTATCAGTGAGGGTTCTGTTGAGAGCTGAAACAATTCCCGAAGTGACGCTAGGGCCACCATCAAGCGCAAGTGCGTAGCCAACAGCAACAACAGGGTCGCCAACAGCGATGCTTTCAGAGTCAGCAAACGTTGCTGCAGTAAGTCCCGTCGCATTCACCAACTTGATCAGTGCCAGATCGTTGCCTGCGTCTGTTGCAAGAACTTTTGCCATGATGGGTGCAGTTGTCCCGTTCAAGCGAACACGAACACTTGTAGAGCCTTCAACAACGTGATTGTTAGTGAGTATCTCACCATCACTGGTCACGATGATTCCGGTACCAACCGATTCACCTGAGCCCGAGAGGCTGTCGATGGTGACAATGCTTGGCGCAATGGTTGCTGCTGCACGTGCGATATCCGTTTTGCCAATATTTTCTGGCTTGAGAGGAGCTGCCGTTACTAGTGGCCCACCATTTGATGAACTATCAGTTGTACTAGCCCCGATAAGGCCACCGACTATTCCCCCACCGACAGACATTGCCAACACAAGGAGAAGCGCAACAACGCGATTGCTGCGGGGACGTGCAGTGGGGGCTGCAGGAGGGGTATCGGCCCAATGGGAATCAAAACTCATGACTTAAGTATCTACCCAAATTGGTTCAGAACCTGCAGCAGAAATCGCAAGAATTTCCTAAGAAATGCAAAAGGCACGACCCAGTGGGTCGTGCCTTTTGAAAGACAATGAATTGTCCGGGAAAATTATCCCTGGATTTTGATCTCGATATCAACGCCGGCTGGCAATTCGATGCGCTGAAGCGAATCGATGGTCTTGCTGTTTGGCTCGACAATGTCAATAAGGCGCTTGTGGATACGCATCTCGAAGTGCTCGCGTGAGTCCTTGTCAATGTGGGGTCCACGAATAACAGTGAAACGATGCTTGTCTGTTGGCAATGGAATTGGCCCACGGATTTTTGCATTTGTGCGGAGCACTGTTTCAACAATCATTCGAGTCGACTTATCAATGATGTCGTGATCGAATGCCTTGAGGCGGATACGGATGCTGTTGCTTGCCATCTTGATCTACTTCAAAATCTTTGTGACTTGGCCAGCACCAACAGTACGGCCACCTTCACGAATAGCGAAACGAAGACCTTCGTCCATAGCAATTGGCTTACCCAACTCAACAATCATGTTGACATTGTCACCAGGCATCACCATTTCAGTACCAGCAGGCAACTGAACAGTTCCAGTCACGTCAGTCGTACGAAAGAAAAACTGTGGACGATAGTTATTAAAGAACGGCTTATGACGGCCACCCTCTTCTTTCTTCAACACATACACAGCACC
>CAMDBY010000080.1 GCA_945889575.1 Bifidobacterium breve | reverse complement strand
AGATGGACCCGTGTCTTGACATTCTCGGACACCGTCTTCCAAATTATTTTGTAGACCGCGAATCATCGGATATTGCGGGCGAACTGCAAGGAATAGAACAGATGGCAGCTGGGCTTGGAGTGAAAGATTGTGCTGTGATATTTCCCGAGGGAAGTCGTGCCAGTGCAAAGAAACGTGTTCGCGCTCTCGAACGACTGCGTGAACGCTCACCTCAGCGTGCAGAGACTCTTGCCGGTTTGAAGCATTTGATTCCTCCGAAGCCGGCCGGAGCTAACGCGTTGTTGTCTGCCGTGCCAGAGGCGAATGTGCTCACTATGTGGCACAGCGGGTTTGACGGCCTCGATACGTTCTCAGGAATTCTTAGTCATTTGGGTCGAGCGAAGGCAAATGTGCATGTTCGTGTGGAAGAGATTTCTCGTGCCTCGATTCCGTCGGGTGAAGCATTTGTGTCATGGCTTGATGCAAAATGGGTAGAGATGGACATTGCGGTTCAACATCAGTTAGAAAAAAAAGCAAATAGCAATCGGGGTGCAGTTCATGGGTAGAGCAATGGCAGTATCAGCGATCACAATTGTGATCATCATGTTGGTCACGTGGTTAATAAGTCTGGCTATCAAGAATGCGTCGATTGTTGACATTACGTGGGGTCTTGGTTTTGCAATCACCTCGTGGGTGCTCGCGCTGACTATCGATGGTGATTCAACACGGCAGGCGTTGCTTGCGTTCATGGTTGGGCTATGGGGTCTTCGTCTCGGTACGTATTTGGCGAAACGCAACCTTGGTCACGGTGAAGACTGGCGCTACAAGTTAATGCGCAAGAAGAGAGGTCCAAAGTTTGGTCTTATCAGTCTTGCCACTGTGTTCGGACTACAAGGCGCGTTGATGTTTATCGTCTCGTTGCCCGTGATGTTTGGAAACTCAGATTCCACTCCTGGGGTTGGTCCGATTGCAGTTATCGGAATCATGGTGTGGGCTGTTGGGTTTTTGTTTGAAGCAATCGGCGATTGGCAATTGGCACGCTTTATTCGCGATTCTTCTAACGCTGGCAAGGTGATGCAGACGGGGCTCTGGAGCCTCACGCGTCATCCCAACTACTTCGGTAACGCACTGTTGTGGTGGGGTATCGGCATTGTTGCTGCTGAAACTGGCAGTGGAGTCATTGGCTTTATCGGACCAGTGGTAATGACCTATCTCTTGCTCAAGGTCTCAGGGGTTCCTATGTTGGAGCATTCAATGAACAAGCGCCGTGAAGGCTATGCAGAATACGCAACTCGCACCAGCATGTTTATTCCGCGTCTGCCGAAGAAGGCGTAAAGACTAAATCGCCGCTAGGGCGCGGTGAATGTCGTCGACCAGGTCGTCCACATCTTCGAGACCAATAGAAAACCGTAAAAGTCCAACTGTGACACCCATAGTTACAAGATCTTCTTGTGAGAGTCCGACGTGTGTACTTGTTGCAGGGTGACACACCAACGTTTCGGGTCCACCAAATGAAGTAGCGATGTGTACAAGTTGCAGATGCGAAACAAGCGATTGACATGACTCGAATCCGCCGGTGACTTCGACAGCAATAACAGTTCCGCCCAGTCTCATTTGTTCGCGAGCTAATTCGTGTTGAGGGTGAGACTCTAAGAACGGGTGTGATACCGAAAGAACTTTGGTGTGGCCTTCAAGTGAGCGAGCAAGAATCAGAGCGCTTTGGTTCTGGCGCTCGGTACGCAAGCCGAGAGTTCTGATCCCGCGCAATCCGTTTGCGGCGTCATACGGCGAGGCAACTGCACCATGCATTACTGCGTAACCCCACACCGAATCAATCAGGTCTTTCTCACCAGCAATGACGCCGAGAAGTGCGTCGTTGTGCCCGCCGATGCCTTTCGTAGCGGAATGCAACACGATGTCGATTCCGAAATCAAGAGGACGTTGACCCATTGGTGTTGCAAGAGTTGAATCCACAACAGTGAAAGGTCCACGAATGGAGCCCAACTCAGCAAGATTGGTAATCGCAAGTCTCGGATTCGATGGAGTCTCTGCAATCACCAACATTGTCTTGCCCGGAATTACTGCAGCAGCAAATGACCCGGGAACTGTTGGATCAACAAATGTTGTCTCTATTCCAAAGCGCGCACATGGTCCTTGCAAGAAAGACAAGGTGGCTCCGTACAGATTGTTCTGCGCAACGATGTGAGAGGCGTTTCCGCAGAACGACAAGATGACCGACGCAATTGCTCCCATGCCTGAGCCGAAGGCAAGTGCCGATTCAGCGCCCTCTAGTTGAGCAACGGCGTTTTCAAACTGAGTGACGGTTGGGTTGGAGAAACGAGAGTAAAAAGTCTCTGAGCGAAGCCCTGTCGCACGTTTTGTGGCGTGGGCCAGGCTGTCAGACTCCCACACCGAATTTGGCCATATCGCAGGCGACAGGGACCGAGAACCATCTCGTCCCGCTGTGATTGCATTGGTGTCGGGCTTTTGGGGCACCTAACGATGCTAACGAAAAGTAGCCAATCTTCCGTGGCCTTTTTGAGAGAGGTACCTCTGAAAGTTCAGATTGTGTTAATTTTGAAGACATGTTCTCTTACTTAGACGCCGCTACCGGCAGCATGATTAACACCGCCATCGCTGGTGGTGTGGCCGGACTTGGTGTCGCAGTCAAGATGTGGTCAGCTCGCATCAAGTCCAAAATCACGGGCAAGCCAATGCCTGATTTCGATTCCTCGGACGAGGACGACACCGCCTCAGCTCACGACTAACCCATGGCGAGCATTCTTCAAGACCCAGGCTCTTTTCGTGACCCCTTAAGCAAGGTGTTTGTCGGCGACGGCACAGTAGTCAGAGCGTTCACCGAGATGGGAGCCTCTGACATCGACAAGGTGTGGAAGAAGAAGTCAATTCAGCGTGCGCTTGAATCTGGCGATCTCATTTCCTCGACCATTGTTGAGCCAGCCTCGGTGGGTCTCGGCGCGCCGTGGGTCTCTGCGATGACGCATCCTTTAGTGCCTTTTATTTCGTATCCGTATGAGTGGACATTTTCGATGTTGCAAGATGCGGCAATGTTGCAACTGAAGATCACTCGCGCTGCCGTTGTTGATGGCGTGGGTGTCAAAGATGCAACTCCGTACAACATTCAGTTCATTGGTTCGCGTGCACAGTTTATTGATGCGGGCTCTTTTGAAGTTCGCAAAAAGGGTGACCCGTGGTACGGATATCAGCAATTCTGTGAAATGTTTCTGTATCCATTGATGTTGCAGGGTTATCTGGGTGTTGGCTTTCAGCAGATGCTTCGAGGTTCTGTGAATGGCATCTCAATTGACACCATGCGCAAATTGCTGCCTTCAAGCCTGCGACACCCGCGCAAGGGTCGTTTTACACATGTCGTGCTTCATGCTGCCGCGCAAAAGCGTTACGCCGATTCAAACGTTGACATGAAAAAGCAAGCCGCTAAATCTGGTCTAAACGCCCAGGTTCTCGATGCCACGATGAAGAAGTTGGAAAGTATTGTCTCCAGCATCAATCTCGGGGACAAGACGTCGACCTGGTCTGAATATTCAGAACGCGGGCACTACATCGAATCAAGCCTTGACGAGAAGCAAAAGTTCGTTCGCGATGCTGTTGCTTCGGCTCCACGCAAACAAGTGTGGGATATCGGTTGTAACGACGGCATCTTCAGTCGTATTGCTTCAGCACACTCTGATTACGTAGTAGCAATGGACGCTGACCCACTCGTCATCGATCGTCTGTACAACACGTTGAAGGCTGAGAAGAACGAAAAAATTCTTCCGTTGTATGTTGACCTCACAGATTCTGGCGGCGGAGTAGGTTGGCGCGGACAAGAACGTCCAGGTATTTTCAATCGCGGTAAGCCGGACATCGTGATGGCTCTTGCGGTAATTCATCACATGGCAATCACTTTCCATGTGCCTCTTGCGTCACAGCTCGACATGTTCCGTGATCTCACGCCAGAGCTCATCATTGAAATGCCCCACGCGGATGACCCAATGGTGCGCAAACTTCTGACCAACAAACGCGATGGTATTCACGATGACTTCAACTTGGAAGAATTTGAGCGCCTTCTGAACGAGCGCTTCACAGTGAAGTCAAAGATGTTGTTATCGAGCGGTACCCGCACCATTTTCCACGCTGTCCGCAAGGGCTAGCCGAAGGGGTGGCGACCCGTTCTCGCCGATATCATTGCAGAGTCGTGGTGCCTAGTGCACCTCAACTGGCGACGTGGCCGAGTGGTTTAGGCAAGGGCCTGCAAAGCCCTGTACCAGGGTTCGATTCCCTGCGTCGCCTCTATAGGTCTATGTATTGGCCCGGCAGTCGGGGCACAAGATTCCCTCAGATGTGTCGACGCATGCATCGCAGATGATGATTCGTATTCGGCACGTGCTGATATCGCAGTTGTAAAACTGGTTCGACGGTCCGCTGCATGTCTGGCATGTTCCTAGCACTTTTGCGTCTTTACTGAAGTCAACCATGAGGCGGCGATCAAAGACGTACAGCGATCCTTCCCAGAGGCCATCGTCTTTAAAGGTCTCGCCATAGCGCACGACTCCGCCGTCCATTTGGTACACCTCATTGAACCCGCGGTTCTTCATGAGAACTGAAAGAACCTCGCATCGGATTCCGCCGGTGCAATACGTGATTACAGGTTTGTTCTTGAGATGGTCGTACTTGCCACTTTCAAGTTCGCGTATGAAGTCCGGTGTCGTGCGAGTGTCAGGCACGATGGCGTTGCGAAACTTCCCAATGCGAGCTTCAAAGGCATTGCGTGCGTCAAAGAATGCGACATCATCACCATGTTGTTCGACGAGAGCATGAACTTCATGAGGCTTCAAGTGGATACCACCACCGACAACACCCGATTCATCAACAACCAGTTCGTCGGGAACGCCGAATGTGACGATTTCTTTGCGTACACGAACAGCGAGGCGAGGAAAGTCTTCGCCAATGCCATCCGACCATTTCCAATCGATGTCATGAAAGCCGGGATATTCGCGAGTGATGCGTCTGTAGCTCTTAGTTGCTTCAAGCTCGCCACCAACAGTTCCGTTGATTCCATCTTTCGAAATGATGATGCGACCTTTGAGTCCCAAACTTTCACAAAGCGTGCGCTGCCATAGACGTATGGCGTTAGGGTCCACTAACGGAGTGAACTTGTAAAACAGAAGAATTTTTATCTCGCTAATTCGTACAAATGTACAACGAAAACTGGCCGGTTGGCGAGAACTACAGGTTCAAGAGTTCGCGGATGTTCTCTGGAACAAAATTGTTTTCAGTCGTTGTCTCTGCTTCAACAAGTTCTACGAGCCGATTCACTACTTCAATTGGGTCCATCTGGTTGGTTGTGACCATCTGGCCAATCATCTTGTGAATTTCCGCTGCTGGCGCATTGATTGAAGAATCATCAAACCATTCCCACATGGAATCTGCCATGCGGTCATTGAAGCCTGTGTTGTAGGGCGCAGGGTTAATGAGGCAGACATCGATGCCTTGTGGTGCAAGTTCAGCGCGCATGGCTTTGCCCATGGCCTCGAGTGCGTGTTTTGTCATCGCGTATGGCCCAAATCCGGGAGCCGCTAAAACTCCTGCAATAGACGACATGATGATGACTCGTCCCGAACCTTTGGCTGCCATGCGAGGTAAGGCTGCTTGCGTAGCAGCGACGGTTCCGAAAACATTCACTTCGAAAACTTTGCGAAGGCGATCATCGGGTATGTCTGACATGGGGCCGGTTTGCCCATAACCCGCATTGTTAATGAGCACGTCGATATCCCATGCTGAAATTTTTGCTACATCTGAAGAGTTAGTGATGTCGATTTTTTCGACTTGCAGTTGCGGTGCTTCAGATGCCAATGCGTTCGCTTGCTCTGAAGTCTCCGTTGTTGCGATGACATGATGGCCGCGAGCAGCCAACGCGATCGCAGCTCCTTTACCGAAACCTGAACCTGCGCCAGTGATGAGAATTGTTTTCGACATAATGAACTCCTGAAGATGATGTGTTTGCACACGATAGGCGAGAGAAAGCCAGGCTCGGTATTCCAACACTAGGTCAGCAATGAACCATGACTAATCTCGCCACATGATTACACGCCAAGAGGCTATTGCGGAATTGACCGCAGAAGGTAAACCGTTCGAATTGCAGACCGTTGATGTTTTCGGCAATCCCCTGCGAGTGTTCAAGAATGCACCTGATTCCCTACGTGACGTCTGGCTTCTGGCATCACAGCAAGGCGAGGCACCGTATTTTATTTATGAAGACAACGTTATTTCGTACGCCGATGCTCATAGTCAAGTGGTGTCCGTCGCTGAGTGGCTCACTACGCAAGGAGTAAAAAAAGGTGACCGCGTAGCACTGGGAATGCGTAATTATCCCGAATGGGCAATCGCGTATTGGGCGACGCAATGTATTGGTGCAGTAATGGTCAGTTTGAATGCGTGGTGGATAGCTGACGAGTTAAAATATGCGTTATCAGATTCTGGTGCTACGGCAGTCATTGTTGATGGTGAGCGCCAAGACCGTTTGTCGGACGAATTGTTAGCCGAAGTTGGTATCAGCGTTGCTCTTGTGGCACGAGGTATGGCGCGATCAGGACTGACGTCGTGGGAAGAAGCAGCGGGGAACGCATCGGCTGTTTTGCCAGACGTAGAAATTCTTCCTGATGATTACGCGACGATTGCGTATACGTCGGGAACAACTGGCTTTCCTAAAGGTGCAGTAGGTACTCATCGCAACTATGTCACCAATATCTGGAACGGCAAGTTCAGCGTTGCACTAGCCGGGAAGATGGCGGGTGTTGCACCAGTTGTTGTCACTCTCGAAAAGGCACAAACGGTGACGTTGTCTACCTTTCCATTTTTCCACATCGCAGGTTTATGTGGTCTTAACAACAACACGATGAACGGTGTGTGTGTCCTCACTCAATACAAGTGGGATGCAGGAGATGCTCTACGCCTCGTAGAAAAATACAAAGTCAATGTATTTGGTGGAGTCCCAACTGTGGTGCGCTCGTTCTTAGAGCATCCTGACTTCTTGAACTTTGATTTATCAAGCATTTCATCCATAGGACAAGGAGGTGCACCGGTGCCGCCCGATTCCATCGCAACAATCGAAGCTGAGTTCGCTGGCAAGGTAAGCGCAAGTAATGGTTATGGGTTAACCGAAACAACAGCTGCAGTGATCGGAAATAGCGGTGCTGCCTATTTCGCAAAAAAAGACAGTGTCGGGCTTCCATACGTAGGTACACAAATTCGTATCGCAGCCGAAGATGGAACGGAGGTTGTGCAAGGTGACATTGGTGAAGTGTGGGTCTATGGCCCGAACAATGTGCGCGGCTATTGGAACAAACCTGAAGAAACGAAGAAGGCATTTACCGACGGGTGGTTCCACACTGGTGATGCTGGCTATATCGATGCCGACGGCTTTATATACGTCGTTGACCGCATCAAGGACATGGTGTTGCGTGGGGGAGAGAATGTCTACTGCGTCGAAGTGGAAACTGTTCTGTTTGAACACGAAGCAATCCGTGATTGTGCAGTGATTGGATTACCGCACGACAAATTGGGTGAAGAAGTAGCAGCTGTACTTGTTGCCGCCGACGGTTTTGGGGCAGATCATGACTCCGCAATCCTTGAGTTTTTGAAAACACGACTCGC
>CAMDBY010000079.1 GCA_945889575.1 Bifidobacterium breve | reverse complement strand
TCGGTGATGAGCAGTGCCAATAGTTGCACGATCTCTTGAGTAACTGTTGTTTGGTAATCGTCAACTTGTGCTGCGATGTCGCGAAATGCTTGTTCAACATCTGCTGCTTTGTATTTGCGGCGACGTGACTTAAGGTCAGGAAGCACAATGCCGCGTTGGGGGCTGACCATCTTTGACACGATGGCTTCTCGAGCTATTTCGGCGGTATCGCTGCTTGTGGTTGAAACATCTTCTGACATATCAGTCCTTTCGTTCAAAGGGCGAGCGCTTCATCAACTTGGCATGCACAATGAGTCGTTGATTCGTCGTGCCAATTGGTGTGCATGTTGTTAATGTCACCGAGTCATATCCGAGATAGGCAAGTACGCCGATGTTGTTTGGTTGTACCACGTCATACGGTTCACCCACTTCGTTAGCCTTCACTAAGTACCGGTGCATTTCATTGCCGACGATGAGAATCACAGAATCTGTCACACGCATTTTGTCGAGGAAGAAAAAGGGCGCCGGATACGTTGTGCGATGTCCGGCAAGGCCAATATTGCCTTTAGTTCCAGGTTTTGGGCCCCTGCGGTACCAACCGACACCGAGGGCAAGACGATCGTCACTGATGCCGCTGACAACGTGCATACGGAGGTGAAGGCGGGGAATCACAATCCATGTTTTGCCGTCATCTGGAACATCAGTTAGAAGTTCGTCTTCCAGAGTGGGTTCCATTGCAGGGAATAAAGACTTGGCCGGCAACGCTGAGAATTTTTGAGTGGGAGTAGCAATAGTGGTGACTGGAATAGTTGTTTCTGGCGCAGCAATTGTCGAGTCGGTCGTTTGAAGTGGCGCAATCGAGATTTGGTCAGCAAAAACTGTTCTATCGCTTGCAGATTTTGATACCGCTAACGAGCCCAGCAATAAAAGCAATGTCGCAACCATTGTGGACACCGAGACATACACCTTGCGATTAACGGTGGTTGATGTCATCGCGCGCCCAGCAAGAAGTGCGTGCGTGACTACAGTTTTATCTCCGCGGCTGCGCGTAACCGCGAAGGAAGATGTGCTCCATTCACCAGATGAGGAGACAGCAAACGTGACTTCATGAAGTGAAGGAGTGAGTTGGGCGGTAACAGATCCAGTGGGAATCGAGCGCATGGCATCGGCACGTAGATGCAGTGCAACAGGGGTGGATTGCGCAGCTTCAGTTCGAACTCTCGACCGAACAGTGACAGTTGAGGCGTCTGACCCCCATGTGGCTTTTGTCCGCACCCGCAATTCGACATAGCGCGTACCCGCTGGGTCGAGGAGGCTGGCGTAAAAGCGCTTCATCACCTACAAACAGTAACAGTTGCCTAATTTATTTAGAGGGAGCCTCGGGGGCTGATGGAGTGTGACTAGAGAAGCCCAGTAAGCGCACGGGCTGTAGTGATTGCCCCTGCTGAGTTCTCTTCCACATGAACGCCGTGCATACCGAGAGCGCTGGCGGCGTGCACGTTGGCGAGCAAGTCGTCAAGGAATGCCGTTCGAGTCGGCGTGGCATTGAGGCGTGACATCGTGAGTTCGTAAATGGCTGGGTTCGGTTTACGTATTTGAACTTCGTGGCTATCAACAATGGTGTCAAATATGTTTTCGTAGTCCATGAGTGGCCACCACATTGGCCGAAATTCCTTCACGTTGTTTGTCAGAATCCCAATCGATATTCCAGCCGATTTCAGGTCATGGATGAAAGTGACCATCTCATCGGTGAGTGGAAAGTTGAACGGGTTGGCACTTGATGCAGGAGTGTTGGCAGGCAGGGTTGCGACAATGCCTGCATCGTCGAGTTTCTGTTTTGTAATCGCACGGCACTCGTCAAGCGTGATCTCGCCACGTTCGACGCGGTGCCACTGATGGTCCGTATCGAGGTGATGCGGACCCATCACGATTTCAGCCACGACGGCTGGGTCATGGTCGGGGTAGCGCCTCGTGAAGTCGCGGGGTCCGCCATTGCGCATAATCACCCCTCCGAGGTCAAAAATTACTGTGTCAACTGCTCTGGAGGTCATATGAGCGTCAAGTATTGCTGGGTTCCGGGCCGTCCGGCGAACTGGCTCTGGCAAGGGGCGCAGGTAGGCTTGGAAACTGCATGAAAGTTCTCGACCGCGTCCTTCGAGCCGGCGACGGCAAGCGAGTAAAAGCCCTCCAAGGTCTCGTTCCCGACATCAATGCTCTTGAATCGGAAATGGCTGCATTGTCTGATTCGGCTCTCCAAGCAAAGACTGGTGAATTCAGATCACGTCTCGATCGCGGCGAATCACTCGAAGACCTTCTTGTTGAATCGTTTGCCGTGGTACGCGAGGCATCTAGTCGCGTCATTGGACAACGCCATTTCGATGTCCAGCTGATGGGTGGAGCCGCGCTTCACTTTGGTTGGGTTGCGGAAATGAAGACCGGTGAAGGAAAGACCCTTGTGTCTACTTTGCCTGCGTATCTCAACGGCTTGTCTGGCGATGGCGTGCATGTCATCACGGTCAACGATTACTTGGCACGCTTTCACGCTGAATGGATGGGACGCATTCATCAATTCATGGGACTCAACGTTGGACTAGTAATTCCCGGACGTCGTGAATCTCCAGCTGAAAAGCGCATTGACTACGCATGCGATATTACGTACGGAACCAATAACGAATTCGGTTTTGATTATTTGCGCGACAACATGGCCGGTTCGCTTGATGACAAGGTTCAGCGTGGTCATAATTTTGCCATTGTTGACGAAGTGGACAGCATCCTTATTGACGAAGCGCGTACACCTCTGATTATTTCGGGCCGCATTGCTGATGCTGCTGCGATGTATTACAAGTTTGCATCCATTGTTCGTACCTTGCAGCGTGATGTTGACTACGAAGTAGAAGAAGACAAGCGCATCGTTGTTCCTACAGAACTTGGTATTGAAAAAGTTGAAAAAGAACTTGGGCTTGACAACTTGTACGACGCAGTGCAGCAGAACCTGGTGCATCAACTCTCTGTTGCGCTCAAGGCCAAAGAGTTGTACCGCCGCGACAAGGATTACATCGTTGATGCTGGCGACGTAAAGATCGTCGATGAGTTCACGGGTCGCATTTTGGAAGGCCGTCGTTGGAGTGAAGGTATTCACCAAGCTGTGGAAGCCAAAGAAGGCGTGCGCATCAACGAAGAGAACCAAACTCTTGCGACAATTACTTTGCAGAACTACTTCCGTATGTACAACAAACTCTCAGGTATGACCGGTACTGCACAGACAGAAGCAGCTGAATTGGTAAATACGTACAGCCTTCATGTGGTGCCTATTCCGACAAACCGCAATGTTGTGCGCGACGATGAAGCTGACCTCATTTTCAAGTCAGAAGATTCTAAATTCCGTGCCGTCGTTGAAGACATTGTCACTCGCAATGGAAAAGGCCAGCCAATTCTTGTCGGAACAATCAGCGTGGAAAAGAGCGAGCATCTCTCGCGCGAGCTCACCAAGCGTGGCATCAAGCATGAGATTCTGAACGCAAAGCAGCACACACGTGAAGCACTCATTGTTGCCCAAGCAGGACGCCTTGGAGCAGTGACGGTTGCAACAAACATGGCAGGACGAGGCGTCGACATTTTGCTTGGCGGAAACCCAGAACTCCTGGCGCGCCAACAGGTTCTGTCAGAAGGCGTAAGCCCAGACCTTTTGGTTGATGATTTCGCATTGCCAGTTCCGATTTCTGAAATGCCAGAAGAATTCCAGGTTGCTCGCGCAGAAGCACAGGCTAGGTATGAACAGCTATTGCCGTTACAAAAAGCACAAGGTCTAGAAGAAGGCAACAAAGTTCGTGCAGTTGGTGGGCTCTATGTTCTCGGAACTGAACGCCACGACAGCCGTCGTATTGACAACCAGTTGCGCGGTCGTGCGGGACGCCAAGGCGATCCTGGGGCAAGTCGTTTTTATCTCAGCCTTGATGACGAACTCATGCGCCTCTTCGCTACCGGTGCCCTTAGTTGGGTCATGGGTCGTGCGTTGCCAGATGACGAAGCCATTGAAGCAAAGATGGTTACTAAGGCCATCGAGCGTGCGCAAACGACTGTTGAGCAGCGCAACGGTGAAATTCGTAAGAACGTCTTGAAATACGACGAAGTGATGAACGAGCAGCGCAAGGTTATTTACATGCGCCGTGATCAGATTTTGTCTGGTGCAGATCTCAAAGTGGCTGCTTTGGAATATCTGGCTGAGGCCGTTGACTCTTTGATTGAAACTCATTGTGTCTCAGAGGCAAGTGATGAATGGGATGTCGACGGTTTGGAACTGGAATTGTCTGGCTACTGGCCAGCAACAATTACCGCCACCCAAATTGACCAATGTGCAGGTACTGATGCCATTTACGACCTTGTGATGGCTGATGCGAACAGGCATTATCAAGCCCGTGAAGAAGAGTTGGGTTCAGAAATACTTCGTCAGATTGAACGCCAAGTAATGCTCAGCATCATTGATCAACGGTGGCGTGAACATCTCGAGGAGATGGATTATCTGCAAGAAGGTATCAACTTGCGCGCCATGGGTCAGAAAGATCCTCTCACTGAATGGCAACGCGAGGGATACGAGATGTTTGGTCAGATGATGACTGGAATTGCTCAAGACTTTGTTCGTTATGTCATGCACGTACAAGTAGTCAACGAAGAACAACCAGTGCTTCGGGTGCAAAATCTCACCGAGACAAGTAGCGACAACGTGGCCACCGATGGCTTTACGGCTGCGGCTCTAGCCAGTGATGACATTGACCAATCTCTGTTATCTGCACCAGAAGAAGAAGTACGCAAGCCCATCGTGAAAGATGCAAATGACTGGTCTAACACCCCACGTAACTCGCCATGCCCGTGCAACTCTGGCAAAAAATACAAAATGTGCCACGGCGCTGCCGCCTGACTGCCCAATTCCGAGCAATAATTCGTCATGCGTGATTTCACTTCCGACCTTCGCGAACTAGTAACGCGTATTGCTGAATCGCATGAGTATTTGCACATTGACCAAACACGTGCACGTATTTCTGAACTCGAAATTGAAGTATCGCGGCCCGACTTGTGGGATGACCAAAATGTCGCCAAGCGTGTGACAGGAGAGTATTCGAACCTGCGTGCCGACCTTGATGCATACGACGTCATGCGTGCTGAACTTGAAGACCTCAATGTTCTTCATGAAATGGCTCGTGAAATAGATGACGCATCGCAAGAAGTCGATATCGCTGCAGGTATTGCACACGTGTCTGCTGAACTCGGCATTTTGGAAATGCGCAGTTTGTTTACAGGTGAACATGATGATGCAGATGCCATCGTGCAAATAAATGCCAAAGACGGTGGTGTCGATGCTCAGGACTGGGCAGAACTGTTGATGCGCATGTTCACACGGTGGGCAGAACGTAAAGGTTTTGTTGTTGATGTTGACGATGTCAGTCCCGGCACTGAAGCGGGCATCATGTCTGCTGAATTCACTATTAAGGGCCGTTATGCATACGGCCTCATGACGTCTGAGCGTGGAACTCATCGCTTAGTTCGTATTAGCCCGTTTGATAACCAGGGTCGTCGCCAAACTAGTTTTGCAAGTGTTCAGGTGTGGCCCGTAATGGATGCCCCAGATCTTGAAGTGAACGAATCAGAAATACGTATGGAAGTGTTCCGTGCATCGGGTGCTGGAGGCCAGCATGTCAACAAGACATCATCGGCGGTGCGACTTATTCATGAGCCAACAGGTGCCGTAGCGACCAGCCAAGAAGAACGCAGCCAGTTACAAAACCGTGAAAAAGCTTTGACGCGATTGAAGGCAATGATTGTTGCCAAGATTGAAGAAGAACATCAGGACGAAAAAGATCGCATTGCAGGCAAGCCTGCACAGGTGGGTTGGGGGAGTCAGATTCGTTCATACGTTCTTCAGCCGTATCAGATGGTGAAAGACATTCGAACAGAAGTGGAATCCGGCAATGTGGCTGCCGTGCTTGATGGCGACCTTGATTCCTTTATGGAGGGCTTCTTGCGTTGGCGCAGGGGGCAGGCAGAGTAATGCCTGTATGGCTTTCGTGCCCGCCCTCGCGGGGTAGTCGTGCATTGCTAGGTTGGGTCTCTTCATGATTCGTCTCGAAAATGTCTCCAAGGTCTACGGCTCCGATGTTCCGGCCCTACGCGATGCATCCTTTGATATTCCAAAGGGTGAATTTGTGTTCCTTGTTGGTCCATCCGGTTCGGGTAAATCAACACTTCTTCGTCTGATGAATCGCCAGGAACGTCCTGAGCGCGGCAACGTGTGGGTGGCTGGTCGCAATATCAACGAGATGGCAAATAGTCAGATTCCATTTTTGCGTCGCACAATGGGCAACGTGTTCCAGGACTACAAGTTGTTGCCAAATAAAAGCGTGTTTGAAAATGTTGCGTTCGCCCTAGAAGTCATCGGCAAGCCACGTCACATCATTGCCCAGCAAGTTCCGCAAGTTCTTGAGCTCGTGGGTCTTGGCGACAAACAAGATCGACTGCCTCATCAACTCTCGGGTGGAGAGCAGCAAAGAGTCTCCATTGCGCGCGCATTCGTAAACCGCCCACTCATTTTGTTGGCAGATGAGCCCACCGGAAACCTTGACCCATCAACAGGTGAAGGCATCATGGCGCTCCTTGAAGCAATCAACGGCACTGGTACAACGGTTGTGATGGCAACTCATGACCATCGCGTCGTGAACGCCATGCGTAAGCGAGTGATTCAGCTTGACCGCGGTGTCATTGTGCGCGACCAAGAGCGCGGGGTCTACGAATGATTCAGCGCATCTCCTACGCCTTTCGTGAGACAATCGCTAGTTTCCGCCGCAACATCACGTTGTCAGTAGCGGCAGTCATCACTTCTGCTGTTTCGCTGCTGCTCGTTGGTGCAACGTTCCTTATGCAGCGTGCATTTGACAATTTGCTCGTGCAGTGGCGCGGGGACGTTGGAATGATCGTGTTTGTTCGTCCTGACGTGACTCCTGAAGCTTTGAAGTTTGTCGAGCAGAACCTGAAGTCTCAACCGAACATCATTGATGTGCCCAAACTTACATATCTCGACAAAGCCGGAAGTTTTGAAGAGGCAAAGCGTGTGTTTGCGGGTGATGCCACAACATTGAGTCTGTTGTCGATAGAAACCATCCCATCCCAGTTCAAAGTCGTGCCGAAAACGACTGACCCCGAATTGGTGCGCAGCCTTGCCGACCAATACCGAACTCTTCCGGGAGTTGCCGGAGTATCACTTGCCGAAGATGAGTTTGATGTCATATCAACATTGTCCGGATTCGTTCGTACAGTCACCATTGCAATGTCCTTAGTTTTGCTTGCGGTTGCTGTCATCCTGATTTGGAATACAATCCGCACCGCAATCTTTGCTCGACGCCGCGAGATTGAAGTGATGAAGCTGGTGGGTGCCACTGACTGGTTCATTCGAGTGCCGTTCATAATGGAAGGCCTTATTCAGGGACTCGTGGGTGCCATTTTCTCTTGCGTTGGTTTGTGGACACTGAACAGTGCGTGGACTTCTGGAGTCGCTGGTTTCAAAGCCGGAACTGGCGTTAGTTCGCTAGTGGTACCTGATTCATATTTGAACGGCGTCATGATTGCATTGTTAATCATTGGTGCAACAGCTGGCGGCGTTGGTTCTGGAGTTGCCTCCAGCAAGTTCCTCGAC
>CAMDBY010000078.1 GCA_945889575.1 Bifidobacterium breve | reverse complement strand
GGTTCTTGCTGATGTGTGCACGAAAGAAGTGACAGCTGCAACGGTGGCGCGCAATGCCCTGTTAGTTGAAGCATGCGGCTCCATCATCGACAATGCAGGTTTGCCAGCGCACACTGTGCAGTTTGGCGCTAAAGGCTGCATCACTTGGTCAACAGACGCTGTAAAGAACTATCGTGATTACAAAGCAACAGACTTTGACATTGCATATGCACAATGGATTCACGGTATTAACCGCGGCATCATCCTTCCTCCAGGTCTTGATGAGCAGTGGCTTATATCCGTAGTGCATACAGAAGAAGAAGCTCTTCAATACGCAACTATCTTCGGAGAATTTGTTGACGAACTCACTGCATAGTCAGAAAACACCAACACTGCCGAAGAAACTTCTTCGCGGTCTCTTGCGTCAATGCGCATGGTGTGGAGGTAAGGGTGCTTTTTTTACGTCGTGGTACACAAAAGCTGATCATTGCCAAACGTGTGGTCTCAGTCGTGAGCGCGGCTACGAAGGTTTTGAACTAGGCGCAGCGACCATGGGTGTTTTCATGACCTTCGGTTCAATCATCTCGTGGATGATTATTTCGGTGGCGATTGGAGTTGCGCTTGTGCCACTTTTGTTGGTGGCCGGCACATTGGCTGTCTGTGTTCCCAGTCTTGGGTACCCGCTGACCTATACAGTCTGGTTCGCAATTGACATCACGTTTCGTTCGCCATCCGCCGAAGATTTCGCTGAAGCCCAAGCCTGGCTTGATAATCGCGCCTCTACGTAGCCGATTCCTGGGGGTGTCTCACCCTTGCCAAATGGGGGATTGCCCCGTACACATGAAATTGGGCGACAATGCTTGACCGAACAGGTGTTCGTAGTTACAGTGTTGTTGTTCGAACACACCCATTACGTACAGTCCGTCATTCCAACAGCAACCGCTATTGGAAAACCCGAAAGGCACTCACATGACCACTCCAAGCCCAGAACGCGATAAGGCCCTTGATGCGGCTCTCGCCCAAATCGACAAGCAATACGGAAAAGGCTCCATCATGCGCATGGGGGAAAAGAGCTCGATGACCATCCAGTCAATTCCTACTGGTGCATTGCCCCTTGACCTTGCACTCGGCGTTGGCGGTTTGCCACGTGGCCGTGTTGTTGAAATCTACGGACCAGAATCCTCTGGTAAGTCAACTCTTGCCATGCACGTTGTTGCAGAGGCCCAGCGCAATGGCGGCATCTGTGCCTACATCGACGCCGAGCACGCAATGGACCCTGTGTATGCAAAAGCTATTGGTGTTGACATTGATCAGTTGTTGATTTCACAGCCAGACACTGGTGAACAAGCTCTCGAAATTGTCGACATGCTGATTCGCTCTGGTGCGCTTGATGTTGTTGTTATCGACTCTGTTGCTGCACTCACACCACGTGCTGAAATTGAGGGCGACATGGGCGACAGCCACATGGGTCTTCAGGCTCGTCTTATGAGCCAGGCATTGCGCAAGCTCACTGCCAACCTCAACAAGTCAAACACTGTGTGTATCTTCATCAACCAGTTGCGCGAAAAAATTGGTGTGATGTTCGGATCTCCCGAAACAACACCTGGTGGTCGCGCACTCAAGTTCTACTCATCAGTTCGTCTTGATATTCGCCGCATTGAATCCATCAAAGATGGTGCCGAGGTCGTGGGTTCACGTACTCGCGTCAAAGTGGTGAAGAACAAAGTTGCACCTCCATTCCGTCAGGCCGAGTTCGACATTATGTACGGTCACGGCATTAGCCGTGAAGGTGCATTGCTCGACCTTGCAGTCGAAATGGGAATAGCCAAGAAGTCCGGCGCATGGTTCACCTATGAAGGTGAACAAATGGGCCAGGGCCGCGAGAACGCAAAGAACTTCTTGCATGATCATCCTGAAATCATGATGGACATGGAACAAAAAATCCGTGCCATCGCCGGTCTCGATGGTCAAGAAGCCGCGGAGTTCTCAGCCAAAGACGAAGAGCCAATCGAACTCGATTAGTTCTTCGCACAACCGAGCTGCCGCTTTCTTACAAGGGCCGAGTCCTCTCCCAGGGGCTCGGCCCTTTGGGATGTAATGGGATGTGGATTTGAAAACACCGTATTTTTTTGTGGTAATTTATTAAAAAATTTTCAAAACGGCTGGTCACCCATGAAGCGTCTCTTAATCACTGCCACAGTTCTTGGTTCACTTTTAGTAAGTGTTTCGCAAGTCAGTGCAGCATCACCGCCTGAAACTGGCATGCCTGATCAGTCTCAACTCGATGCGGTGTCGACACAAAATGCCACTTGGGCAAATATGCCTGGCGGTGTAGCGGCTCGTCCATATGTCACAGCGTTGTCAGTGATCAATGGTGGAATATCAACGGCGGTCACTACTAACGGCACAACAACTGCCGAGACAAATGTGCCGATGGGTCGAATTGCTGTAGCGGTTGCCCCGTTCAACTTATGTCGCACTGGTCAAACTCCTGCAACTGCCTTGTGTTACGCCACTCCGAACCGAATTGGTATCACGGTGGGATTTCAAATTCAACCCGGTCAATTGGGTTACGACTTCAGTCGGGCCAATAATTTGTTGACGCCAGTTACGGCTGACACAGAATTTGATATCACACTCAATCTCAATACTCTTGGCAGATCTGTCCGTTGGAGTTGGGCTAGTGGTGTGGCGACCTATTGGAATACTTCCAATTTAGGAACAGATGGTGCATCCCTTCGAATCCGTTTGAAGCCAACTCTCACTCCTCTTGTGATGCAGGGAACGCAACAGCTTGGCTGTTCAGCGGTTCCTGTTATGGCGTGCCCGTACACGCAGAACACGCATGAAACGTTGTCGGCAAGCCTGGTGTTGAGTCTTGACAATACGCTGGGAGAAATTTGTACAGGCGCTCTGTTCAGTAGCACGCGTTCGTACATGGGTTCGCTGATGGTGCAACCAGGTGAGACTCCTCAGATGACGTATGGGGTGTCAGCACCACAAACATGGAGTGACGGAACACCGAATGCCGCATCAATGAGTGCAGTTCTGTCAGATGCAGCATTGTTGAACTTTTATGGTGCGACGCCCGAGATGATCGCTACACCAGAATTTCAAACCGGGGCATTGAATCTTGCTCGTACTGATGGCGGTACTCAAGGTGCAATTACATGGACTCGCTGGACCCTTGACGTCCAAGGCGTCGATGGATGGTTAGTGACTATTCCCGATATTCGTTTTGTAGCTGCAAGTGCTGAAACCTCGAGCCCAAGCGACTCATCAGGATCTGGCGGCGGTGGATCTGGTGGCGGCACTGGAGGCGGAACAGGTGCTCGCTCACTTGGGGTTGGAAAATCAGGAGTCCGTGCGTTTGGTTCTTCAGTTGCGCCAGCAACATTTGCTGTGAAGTCGAAGACCACAGCAAAGATCACCACGAAGCGAGTCGGGTCAAAGGCACTGATTACGTTACGTGTCTCTGCTGCCGCATGTGCCAAGTATTCATGTCGAGTAGTGGTGAGTTCTATCAGTTCGACGGTGAGTTCGGGAAGCAATAAGATCACTGCAACCGCTGTGATTAAAAAGTCAAAATCAGTGGTCACAGCACTTTCGGCTAAATCCAAGAAAGGTCAACGATTGTCGGTGATGTTGCAGGCGAAAAAGGCCGGGAAATGGGTCTATGCCTCTTCCTCGGTGGCAAAGGCTTAGTGCAGAGTCGTTCTCGGTAGCCTTCGTGCAGTGACCGGAGTACAGCCAACTTCATATGTAGTGCACACGTTTGGGTGCCAGATGAACGCGCACGACTCCGAACGTATTTCTGGCCTGCTTGAAGCCGATGGCATGGAGCGCGTCGAAACCGACGATGAGGCCGATGTCGTTGTTCTGAATACCTGTTGTATTCGTGAAAACGCTGACAACAAGCTGTACGGAACGCTTGGTCATTTGCGCAAGTGGAAAGCAGCCAAAGAAGGCCGTCGAATTGTGATTGGCGGGTGCCTGTCGCAGAAAGACAAAGACGTCGTAGCGGAAAAGGCTCCATGGGTTGATGTGGTGATGGGTACACACAACGTGCATCGCACTACTGAGTTGTTGAATCACTCCATTGAGCACGGCCCAATCACAGAGATTCTTGATGAAGCAGTTCTTGATGACTACACCTTGTTCCCCAGTGCGCTTCCTGTTCGCCGTGAGACCACATATAACGCGTGGGTAACAATTCAAATAGGTTGCGATAACTCATGCGCCTATTGCATCGTGCCGGCAGTGCGTGGCCGTGAAATTAGTCGTCCGTTTGCAGATGTCATTGGTGAAGTGGCGCAGTTGGCTTCTACTGGAGTCACTGAAGTGACATTGCTTGGTCAGAATGTGAATAGTTACGGTCGTGACATCACGTTGGCGGAACGTCAAGCCGGTTCAGATGCTCGAGTGCAACCATTGTTTGCAGACCTGTTGCGCGCAGCAGGAGATGTTGAAGGAATTCGCCGTGTGCGATATGTCAGCCCGCATCCGAAAGACATGCGCGTTGATGTTTTGGAGGCCATGGCAAATACACCAGCAGTGTGTGAGCACTTGCACTACCCATTGCAGTCAGGTTCGGACCGTGTGCTTTCCTTGATGCACCGCGGCTACACAGCTCAGCGTTACATGGAACGACTTGCAGACGCTCGACGACTGATTCCAGACCTATCTGTAACCACCGACATCATTGTTGGGTTCCCTGGGGAAACCGAAGCAGATTTCCAGTGCACTCTAGAAATTGCCGCTGAAGCAATGTTTGATAATACGTTTGAATACATCTTTTCACCACGTGAAGGTACTCAAGCAGCCGACATGTCAGAGCACTTCATTGACCCTGCCATTGTGTCTGATCGATTCGATCGCTTGAAGATTGTTGTTGAGCATTCCGCGCTTATTAAGCACGAAGCACGCATTGGGCGTATCGAAGAAGTAGTGGTGCAAGGCCCTAGTCGCCGTAACCCGAATGTGTATTCAGGCCGTACTCGTCAATACAAGTTGGTGCACTTCAGTTCTGATGTTGCGCTTCGCCCTGGTACGTACACCACGGTGGAGATCACTAAGGCTGCACCGCATTTTCTCACTGGTTTTTTAGTGGATGTTCTACAAATGGCTACCCACAAAATCCGCATACCTGTGGTGTCGGTCTAACTGCATGACCATTCGTAAGTCGGTTGTTGTGCTTGGTTCAACAGCAAGCGGGAAAAGCGACGCAGCAATGACAGCTGCTGCACTACAACCAAAAGGTTCGGTTCACGTCATCATCGCGGACTCTATGCAGGTGTACAAGCGAATGGATATCGGTACTGCAAAGCCATCGCTTGCAGACCAGGCCTTGATTCCTCATCATTGTCTTGATGTGGCTGAACCTAACGACCGACACACAGTGGCTCACTATGTTGAAAACGTGGCGGTTGCCCGTGTTGCAATCTCCGAAGCTGGCGCGTCTGAATTGATTGTCGGTGGAACTGGTTTGTATGTCACTGCCATTGTTGACGGGCTAGATATGCCAGGTGAATACCCCGAGATTCGAGCTGAGTTAGAAGCAAACGAAGATACTGAGGCGATGTTTGCGCAGTTGCTTGCGCTTGACCCTGAAGCAACCACAAAGATGGACCCAAACAACCGCCGTCGGCTTATTCGTGCTCTTGAAGTGTGTCTCGGCAGTGGTGAGAAGTTCAGTTCGTTCGGCGAAGGAATTGGTTCGTATAGTCCCACATCAACAACATTGATTGGGTTGCGTTGGGATCGCGACGTTCTTCGAGCACGTATCGCCCAGAGGGTGAACATCATGATGGAGCGGGGGCTAGTTGAAGAAGTACGCGTCCTCTTGGCTGAACCAAATGGGCTGGCGTTCACTGCTCGCCAAGCTCTTGGGTATAAGGAAATGATTGAACACCTGGAGGGCCGCTGGTCGCTAGACGAGGCGGTAGCTGCCACCATTTTGCGCACCCAGCAGTTTGCTATTCGCCAAGATCGCTGGTTTCGCCGTGACCCGCGAATCCAATGGGTTGATGTGCATGAAGACCCCATTGAAGAAGTCACCCCTGTGGTGGCAGCTGCATTGGAATAGTGTCTGTGTCAATGCACGTTTCGCTTTCCAAACACCATGGCCTCGGCAATGATTTTCTTGTGTACGACATGGCGCAGGGTGATCAAAAGAATTGGCCACATTTGGCACAGCAGTGGTGTGAGCGTTCAACCGGCGTTGGGGCCGATGGGTTGTTGTTGCTGACAATTATTGAAAACACAAAGCTCGGTATGCGTTTGTACAACGCAGATGGAAGCATCGCTGAAATGAGCGGGAATGGAATTCGTTGTTTAGTGCAAGCTGCGCACTCCACGTTGAAGGGTGTTGTTGGCACTGTGTATGAAGTGTCAACTGACGCAGGTTCACGCGAAGCCGTGGTGACTAGCGAATGGGATAATGACACCATTCACATCAGTGTTGACATGGGATATGTCGAAGATCTTGACGAGCCACAGAATTGGGCGTCGCTGCAGTGTGACCCCATGCGACCAGTGCGTCACGTATCGCTTGGAAACCCGCATTCGGTAGTGGGCGTTGAAGAAGTGAGGGCAATAGACCTAGTTCATCTCGGTTCGCTCGTGCCGCACATCAACTTAGAAGTCATCGAACAAGGCCCAGAAGCTAACGCAATCACCATGCGCGTTCATGAACGCGGTGCTGGCATCACTCGTGCGTGCGGAACTGGTGCGTGTGCTGCAGCTGATGCGGCCTTGGCGTGGGGGTTAGTTCCGCAGTCAGTGGAACATGTGATTGTGCATATGGATGGCGGAGACGCCCGCGTACAGATCTCTGATGATCGGCGTGCCACGCTGATTGGGCCGACTGTGTTTATTGCCGACATCACGGTTCATGCATGAGTAACCCGTACCAGGAGGCGCTTGGTGCGACTCTTATCGAACGCACATTTCGCGAACGCATTGTGTTGGTCGGTGTCACGATGGGTGGACAAACAGATGACGAGACAGAAGAAGGTCTTGACGAACTGTCATTGTTGATTGATACAGCAGGTGCAGACGAAGCCGCACGGCTAACGCAACGTCGTGATTCTCCTGATTCAACGTTTTACATCGGCAAAGGAAAAGTTGATGAACTGAAAGAAGTGTGTCTGGCGCTTGATGTAGACACCGTGGTGTTTGATAATGAATTATCGCCTGGTCAGCAGTACAACTTAGAAAAAGCCTTGGGCCGAACAGCGCTCGACCGCACTGCAGTCATTCTTGACATTTTTGCTCAGAACGCACACACGCTCGAAGGTAAAGCACAAGTGGAACTAGCCATGTTGCGGTACCGGTTGCCACGTTTGCGTCGTGGTGCAAAGGCGGGTCTTTCACAGCAGGGTGGTGGAATTGGTACTCGTGGCCCTGGTGAAACTCGTCTTGAAGTTGACCGCCGTCGCATCATGCGCCGTATTACGAAGCTGGAACAAGATTTGGTTGCGCTGCGCCACACGCGTCAGACACAACGAAAGAGCAGAGGCCGTAGTGGTCTTGCGTCTGTTGTCATCGTTGGCTACACAAACGCCGGCAAATCAACACTGTTGAATTCACTCACACGAGCTGGCGTGTTAGTGGAAGACCGGTTGTTTGCAACTCTTGATCCCACTACGCGCCGTTTGTCTCTACCTGGTGGAGAGCCAGTGCTACTTACGGACACTGTTGGGTTTATTCGTCAATTGCCACACGGACTCATCGAGTCGTTTAAGAGCACGTTAGAAATCGCAGCAGAAGCAGACATGTTGGTGCACGTTGTCGATGCAAGTGCAGTGCACCCTGAACAGCAAATCACTGCTGTTCGTGAAGTTCTTGCAGAAATTGGTGCAGACCAAGTCCCTGAATTCTTCGTCTTCAACAAGGCTGACTTGGTGGA
>CAMDBY010000077.1 GCA_945889575.1 Bifidobacterium breve | reverse complement strand
GTGCAAAAGGACTCATCGTTACTCTCGACTGGTCATTCAGCAACGGACGTGACTGGGGAAGCCCATTTATTCCCGAGAAAATTGACCTGAAAGCCATTCTCAAGTTCGCTCCCGAAGTAATTCAAAAACCAGCATGGTTGTGGGCATTTGCAAAGACAGGTCGTATTCCAGATCTCAGTGCGCCGAACATGGCAAAGCCTGGCGAAAAGGCACCGACATTCTTTGGCGCTTATTACGAATGGATGCAGACACCTCTTCCTACATGGGAAGACATTGCATGGCTTCGTGCCCAGTGGGGCGGACCGTTCATGGTGAAGGGCATCAGTCGCGTTGATGACGCAAAGCGAGTCGTTGACCTTGGCGCAACCACTTTGTCTGTTTCGAACCATGGTGGAAACAACTTGGACGGGACTCCAGCGCCTATTCGTGCATTGCCAGCAATTGCTGATGCCGTGGGAAGCCAGATTGAGATCGTTCTCGATGGCGGAGTACGTCGCGGTAGCGATGTGGTGAAGGCAGTTGCCCTTGGTGCTCGTGCAGTCATGATTGGCCGCGCGTACTTGTGGGGATTAGCTGCAAACGGTCAGGCCGGAGTAGAGAATGTGCTCGATGTCTTGCGTGGCGGCATTGACTCTGCAATGTTGGGACTTGGAATAGCAAACATTTCAGAACTGACTCGCGATGACATCGTGATCCCACCAGACTTTTTGCGTGCCCTTGGCACCAAATAGTCACCCTGAATTGTAAAACTGCGTTCATGTAAAGTAAGCCGTCTGTACAACTCGGTAATAGATGATTATTGAGTGGATGTATTAATACCAAACCAGTATTTCTACATCTGGTCAGGCAGCTCCTTTCCGTTCCTCAATCTTCTGGCAGTTAAGAGCCTGCTACTCACTGACAACAGCGCCACCGCAGTGGTCTACATAGTCGGACCAGAGCCCCAAAACGAGATCTTTCAGAACCTTCGCGGCCTAGAGCGGGTCAGCATTGTGGGCATTGAGCCTGAGGACATCTTTTCCCAGTTGCCATCTGACATAAAAGGCGTCGGAACAATTTTTCACAAGATTCCTGAGTCATCTGCTTCAGCACGAAGCAACATTTTGCGGTACGCACTGCTGTATCTGCACGGCGGGGTATATCTGGATTTTGACACTGTGGTGACACGGTCATTATCTGACCTTGCTGTTCATCAATGTTTTATTGGTGAAGAGAACGTATGGGTAGGCGACGAAGACCGCGTGGCCGGTAAATGGTGGGTATGTGTCTACCCGAGGAATCTCTTTTGGTTGGCAAGCTGGCTACTGCGCCGCGCTGATAGTGCGTGGTTCAGTGGCAAGTTGCAAATAGCGCACACTCTTAAAAAAACTGATGCTGTGTGGTCGAAAAAGCAACCAAACAATGCCGTGATGGGCGCTGTTGCAGAATCACCGTTTATTCGTGAACTTCTGCTTGCGTGCCTTGACACAGATTTCACTGTGAGATATGCAACAGGGCCAACTCTTGTATCGCAGGTTGCGGCAAACTTTCCGCACTTAGTCTCAGTTCTTCCCGTTAATTACTTCTATTCAGTAGCACCTGGGGAAAGTTTTCGGTTTTTTGCGGACAGGACATTGACGCTGCCTTCTGAGGCGTATCTCATTCACTATGCGGCCTCGAATCATAAAAAATTGATTCCAACTATTGATGCAACATGTTTATGGACACGTAGCACACACACCGTTATGGCTGAGTTGATTGCACATGTTGAGAGCCAATACGAACATGGGCAGCAAGACGAGACTGCTACGTCGCGCAACGATCATCCGCTCGTGAGTTGTCTCATGGTTACAGCAAATCGAGCAGTCATAGCGCGTGTGGCCATTGAATGTTTCAGCGAGCAGACATGGCTCAATAGGGAATTAGTCATCATTGATGATGGTGTTGAGGATTACAGCGACCTCATTGCATCCTTTGATTGTTCTGATCTAGTGCGGTACATCAAATTACAGGCCGGGTCACCAAGGCTTTCGCTAGGGGAATTGCGCAACATCTCAATAGAAGAAGCTCGCGGTGAATGGTGTGTGCAGTGGGACGACGACGAGTGGTATCACCCAGAGCGACTTGCAGTTCAACTCAACGCTGCGGTACAGGCTGATGTTGGTGCTTCGGCATTGAAGTGGACATTGATGCATGTGAAGGATGATTCCGACCAGACTTTGACATTTCGGGGCGACAGTGGAATTGCAACACCTGGAACTCTGATGTTTCGTAAGGGTGATGAGCGGTATCCACATCTTGCTCGCAATGAAGACGGAATATTCCTCAGAGACGTGAAGGACAATCACGGTCTTGTGGTGCTTGATGAGAATCATTCACATCTGTTCATCAGAGTGTTTCATGGCTCAAATACATGGGAAAAAGATCATTTCCTTGCGCGGCTTCATCGCAGAGTTGTTGATTGGCCGTCGTGGGTGTGGTCACGGTGGATTGTGAGTGACGTTACTCAGCATCGGGCCTTCAAATTGACTAACTGCGAGAAAGATTCGCTTCAACAAATGACCCACAGCTATAACCGCGGTAGTGAATTGGTCTCACTATGAACATGACAGTTGTGCGGGAGGAAAATGCAGTGCCATTGTGGCGACGTATTGGTTGGTTGACTCTCGGAGAAGGAGTTGCGCGAACCGGGCAAGTGCTGAGCGCCATTTTCTTGGTCCGATTTTTGGCACCATCTGCATGGAACGTGATTGCCCTCGGCTTATCTGTGTATTTGGTCGCGGTAACTATTGGTTCGTTGAACCTCGAACACAGCATTCTCTTTTTCTTGCCTCAATTGTCACAGCACCAAACAAATCGCCTTCTGTATCAGACAGTTAATTTGTTGCGGGTATCAGGGCTTGTGTGTGGCGCAGTAATAGTTCTTGTCCAAGTCGGTTCAGGGGTATTGGGATCAATGTCAATCGCGTTATGCCTTGCATGTGCGGTTGCATGCGAGCTTCCAACTGTTGTGATGACTCCAATCTTTATTGCACATGGTGAAGAGCGCTACGCAAGCATGTGGGGTTCTGGTCATGCTCTCGTTCAGTTTTTTGCATTGATGATCCCGACGTTGTGCGGCGCTGGAGCGATTGGTATTGCTGCTGGACTTGCGACATCAGGCTTTATCCGGCTGACAACTTTTACTGTTGTATTTCGTCGCTATATAAACGGTGAACATGTTCATACTCCTGGACTATTGAAGCGTCAGATTCTCTTCTGCACCCCCCTTGGCGTTGCCCTTGCTGCCGGAGTGCTCACTCGGTCGATAGACAAATGGCTGGTCGCATGGCATCAGCCTTTGAAGGTCGGAATTTATTCCATCGCAGCGTTTGAAGTTCCAATTCTTGCAGTGCTTCCGTATGCAGGTGGAGCGGCAATTGCAGTATCAATGGTCACGATGTTTCATAATGATGAAGTTTCTGGCGCACATTCCGTGTGGTGGAATCAGGCACGGATGATGTCTTTGGTAGTGGTTCCACTAACAGTGGGGCTAGTCGTGATTGCACCGGAATTGTTTGAGATTCTCTTTTCACATTCCTATCGAACTTCAGTATTGCCATTTCAAATTTTCACATTGATTGGCTTGCATAGGGTCACCGAATATGGAGCAGTGTTGCGAGCTGCTGGACGAGGCGTCGAAATCGTGTACTCAAGTCTGATTTTGTTGGGATCCAATCTTGTGTTCGGCTGTATCGGACTTCAAATGCATGGCCTAGTCGGATTGACTATCGGGTCTGTTCTTGCCTTCTCGGTGGCGTGGGTGTGGATTTTGAGCCGATTGAAGAAAGTTTTTGCTGTCTCCATGCGTCACGTGTTCCCTTGGTCCACGTGGACATCAAGTGTTGCGGTTTCTTGCGCAACAGCGGCCGTTGCCTTCTATCTGTCGAAGGGCGGCGACTCAGCAGGACCGCGTCTCATCATCAAATTGATGGTGATGGGCGGCGTGGCTGCAGCAGTAGGACTTATCAAACAACGAGACAAGAAAGTTCTGCCAATGCGCGGAAACTTACTAGAGGGGAACTCTCATGCATGAAGTAGCAGAACTAAATATGCGAAGGGATCAAGACCTAGATTTTGGTTCTCTTGCGCCTATGAGAATCGCAATTGTTGCAGAGAGCTTTCTCCCCGCAATCAATGGTGTAACAAACTCCGTCCTTCGTGTGATTGAACATATGACTGCTCGAGGTCATGAAGTAACGGTGATTGCGCCATCACCAGGAGTTACCGCGTACGGAAAGGCTCGAATCATTCGAGTGCCTTCTTTCGGGTTCCCTCGGTATCCAGAATTACGCATTGGTCATTCACGGGACTTTGTACGTGAGGTTCTGCGCGAGATCAAGCCTGATGTTGTACACCTGGGTTCTCCCGCCGTACTTGGCGCAGCAAGCTTAAGAGCTGCACAAGAACTTGGAATTCCGTCTGTTGCGATCTATCAGACCGACCTTGCTGGTTTTGCTACTCGGTATCACTTGGGCATCGCTGGGCGTTCGATTTGGCGTTATATCGCAAATATTCATCGTCGCGCAGATTTAACTCTGGCACCGTCTACAGCAGCTGTTTGGGACCTGCGTGAGCGCGGTGTGAACAATGTTGTGAGATGGATGCGTGGTGTCGACTTAGAGCGATTCAATCCTTCATTTCGTGATGAAGAGTTACGTAAGTCTCTTGCTCCAGATGGACAATTGATTATTGGTTTCGTGGGTCGATTAGCTCGAGAGAAACAGATTGAACGACTGAAGGGTCTCTGTCGTATGCCACACATCAAGGTGGTCATTGTGGGCGATGGTCCGATGAAAGCCAAATTAGAAAAAGAATTGAAAGGTGCAATTTTTACGGGTTTCAAATCAGGTGAAGAGCTCAGCAAGTTGTATGCATCTTTCGATGTTTTCGTGCACACAGGACAAGATGAAACCTTCTGCCAAGCCGTACAAGAAGCACTTGCATCTGGTGTCCCTGTGGTTGCTCCGGCGTCTGGTGGTCCACTCGATTTGGTTCAACATGGACACAATGGGTTCCTTTGGACAGAGACATCTCGCTATTCACTAGTGGGTGCAGTCGCAGAATTGGCTAAGTACCCAGTGAAAAGGGAACGTCTTGCTGCAAATGCTCGACCATCAGTTGAAGTTCGACCATGGTGTGGCGTGATGGATGAATTGGAGGGCCATTATCGGTCAGTCATTGGTGGGCTCAGCTTTGCTTATCGTGGAGTCGCAGCATGAGTCAGATTGTTGTTTCTCTGCATGATGTTGCTCCCTCAACAGCTGAATTGTCGCGGCGCTGGTTGGAGTTGTTGGAAACTCTTGGAGTTCGTGCATCTTTGTTAGTAATTCCAGGGCGTTGGAATGGGCAAGAATTAAGTCAGTCTCCAGCATTTGTTGATTGGCTTCATGCTGCTGAATCGCGCGGACATGAAATTGTTCAACACGGCTTGCTGCACACACGCGACAAGAATTTCGCGTCCGCGTCCAATCGGTCTCGAATCGGACAGTTGTTGGGCAGAGGCTGCCAGGAATTTTGGGAACTTCCGTACGAAGAAGCCTTCAAACGCCTCATACAAGGAAAATCCATCATGGCCAAATGTGGGTTTCAAACGACCGGTTTCGTTGCACCAGCATGGATGATGTCAGATGGAACTCTTGATGCGCTTCGTGATACAGGTTTTCAATACACGAATGACCATACGCATCTGATTAATACCCAAACTGGTGCAAAAAAGTTTGTCGTCGTCACGTCGCAGCGCCCACGAAGCCTTCTCAGTCTTCCGGGCGTAGCGGTTACCAATGGCATAGCCAAATATGCCGAAACACGAGGGAAACCACTGCGGATTGCAATTCATCCTGCTGACTTGATGTCTCCTCGCTTACGAGAGGCGAACTTGAAGTTGATCACTCAGTTTCTTTCTCGGGGCTATGTCTCAATGACATACGACGAGATGTGCACGCTTGAGTTTCCGTCTTCGCCGCATTCAAATTTAGAAAATTACAAGAGGGACCAACTGACATGAAAATTGTCCAGGTCGCAAACTTTGTTCACGAGACTTCGGGGGGAATGCGGACTGCCCTAAGTGCACTTCAGACTCAATATCTTGCCCACGGGCATGAGGTTGTGCTTATTCGGCCTGGTATTGAATCTCAAACAACTGAAACAGATGCGGTGAAGAACTTTATGATTCGTGGGCCAGTTCTCCCGATGACTGGTGGCTATCGCGTGATTGCTGGTCGACGCGAATTGAAACATATTCTGCACAGTCTTCAACCTGATGTCTTGGAGTTATCCGATAAGTCGACCTTGTTTTGGGTGCCGAAATGGTGCAAGAAGAACGGCATTGCGTGTGTTGTCATTTCTCATGAACGAACAGATTTGGCTCTCAATTCATTGGGGTGGAAACGATTCCCTTTGATTCCCATCGTGAGCTATTTCCGTCAAGCCATCTCCCGCTCAGCAGATGCGATTGTCTGTGCGTCTCGCTTCGCTGCTGCGGAATTTAAGGGTCAGTCAGACTTGGTACACGTTGTCCCTCTTGGTGTTGATTGTTCCCAATTCTCTAGTAGTCGTAAATCATCTGATTGGGGAACGCCGTTCACGCTTGTTGTGTGCGCACGTTTGTCACCTGAAAAAAACGTCAATGTCGCAATTGAAGCTCTTCGAATATTTTGCCGAAACAATGTTTGTCAGATGTTGGTATTAGGTGACGGTCCTTTGATGAACGATCTCCAAGAACAAGCCATTGGGCTACCAATTCATTTCATGGGTCATGTCAATGACCGCGATACGCTTGCAAATTTATTTGCTTTTGCTGATGTGGTTTTGAATCTTGGCCACATTGAAACCTTCGGCCTTGTGTCGCTGGAGGCACTTGCATCTGGCACTCCGGTCATTGTGGCTTCTGCTGGAGCATCCTGTGAAGTTGTTGACACTACATGCGGTGTGGTTGTTGATCTACAACCCGAAAAAATAGTTGCCGCCATTAATCAACTTCGGCAGTTCTCACGCGAAGACCTACGTTTTCAGTGTGAGTTGCGTTCTAGCAATTTCAATTGGGCTGCCACTGGCGAACGAATGGTAGAACTATTTACATCAAGTACTGGAATTTCTAAGTATGTCGATCATTCTTGAGCATCACATTCGGCTGGAACCTCTTGGTCAATATGAATCAGAAGTGCGTCGTCTTTTTCAGGAAACCTTTCTTATGGGAAAGCCATTGGGCTTCCCACTTGATGAGGTTGGCTTATACGAGGAACTAAGCCTTGCTTGGTACCTGACAAACGCTGCTCATTTAGGTGCCGTAGCACTTCGAGATGATGAAGTTGTTGGGTACGCACTGGTTTGTGCAGACCCTGTGGCATATGACGAGTGGCTTGCGAAGGTAGCGAAGAAACTGACGCGTCGAGTGTTCACCCGACTTGTGACGTTCCGACTATCTGCGCGTAGTCGAAAGTTTTACCGCCTGAGATTCTTGGATTCCCTTACTGTGTGGAAGTCTCGGAAAAGATTGCCGATTGACGTTGGCGCACACGTGCATATGAATATCAAGGAAGGCGAGCGCTCTGGGGCTGTTGCCTTGGCGCTGCTTGGGCATATCGACCATGTGTGCCGCGACCATGGCGTTACTTCCTGGATTGGCGAGATAAACGCAAGTCTCGGTTCGCGCGAACGGGCGCTTGCGCGCGTACTTGGTGAAATTATTGCGATTGAGCCAAACCGAACATTCACTGACCTCATGGGTCATCCAGTAAATCGGCTAACAGTTCGTCGCGACCTGTAATAGTTATTGCATGTAAGCAAGTAGGCGCGTGGCTATTTCAGGGCCGTGCGTGTCTTGCAAAAAGTGTCGAGCACCGACAATCTCTTCAAATGTTGAATGAGGAATCAGTGAATGCCATTTCTTACCCCAGTCCAGTGGGAATACACCGTCGT
>CAMDBY010000076.1 GCA_945889575.1 Bifidobacterium breve | reverse complement strand
CAACAGCAATGGTGCGAGCCGAACCAAGCAGCTTGTGAGCCAACGCAACAGGGTCATCAGTTTCATTCCAGGTAGCAATCGAAAAGACGCTTGGCATTTCTGTAACGCGAGGAGCTTCTAACCGCGGAATGATCAGAGAGGCATCGCCTTCACGTGGCACCACCAACATGGTGAGTCGTTCAAGCGGCATGGCTAGGTAGCCCGTGAGATACGGAAGGTCATGTCCGAGTGACAAAATCAGCGCGTCAACACCAGTGCGTGCCATTTCAGCACGAGCCCTATCAAGGCGACTTAGAAGTGTTGATTCAGAAACTGTAGAACTCATCGGGAACCAATCTTGACAGGTACCGCATGTGCAGCGGACTCTTTTGCGTGATAACTCGACCGAGTAAGTGGACTTGACTCCACGTGCCCTATACCAAGCGACTCCCCTACGCGCTTGTACGAATCAAACACTTCAGGTTCTACCCAGCGTGACACGGGCAAGTGATGCGATGTTGGGCGAAGGTACTGGCCAATTGTCACAATGTCGACTCCGATTGCAGCAAGGTCGGCAAGAACTCCGAACACTTCGTCGTCGGTTTCGCCCATTCCCACGATGAGACCAGACTTCACAGTGAGCCCGTGAGCCTTAGCCCGTGACAACACAGACAAACTGCGTGCATACCCAGCCGATGGCCGCACTGCGCGTTGTAAACGAGGCACCGTTTCCACGTTGTGATTCAGAACATCTGGTGCGGCATCCAAAATGATGTCAAGCGACACGGTTCCTCGCGCATCAGAGATAAGAGTCTCTACCTGAATTGATGAATCGAGACTTTTTATAGCCGCAACACATTGCGCAATATGCCCCATGCCTTCGTCTGCTAAGTCATCACGTGCCACCATGGTCAGCACCACATACGACAACTTCATCTCAGCAACTGCAGCTGCAATTCGTGCAGGCTCATCAGCATCTGGTGCGTTTGGCTTGCTGGTGTCAATGAGGCAAAACCCACACGCACGTGTGCAACGCTCACCAAGCACCATAAACGTTGCAGTTCCATCGCTCCAGCATTCAGACAGGTTGGGGCAACCAGCTTCTTCGCACACCGTCACCAGAGAATGATCACGCAAAGTCTTTTTTACTTCGAGAACTTCAGGCCCAAGGGAAACACGCGGACGAATCCAATCAGGCTTGCGTTCCGACAACTCAATGGCATCTTCCACTCCTGCGCGTGCAAGCCTGCTCAGCATGCGCACTGGTGCTCCGGGGCCTTCACCTCGTGAAAATGCCGACAAGTCTTCTGGTGTGTGCTTCCATGCAATGTCTTGGCGCTCTGCTACTGAGCTGCCCCATGCTTTTGCTGCATGCATAGTCACCACATCAACCATCTTTTTCATGGTGATATCAATTCCTTCAGCAGCAACTGACGTGACGGGATATTCAGCAATGCCACACGGAACAATGTTGCGGGTCATGAAATGAAGATCAGTATGAACGTTGATGGCAAACCCGTGCATCGTGCGACCGCGGCCAACCCGAACACCGATTGCACAAATTTTTCGAGGAGTCGCTGTATCAACATCAAGCCATACGCCGGGATAACCATTAAAACGATCTGCACTCGTGAGCCCAATTTCATGCAATGCATCAATGACCACTTGCTCGACCGCATGCACATATGCCGGAGAATCAGGCGGTGTGTCGTTGCCGTTTTTTCCGTGCAATGTCAATAAGGGATAACCAACTAATTGACCTGGACCATGATACGTGATATCTCCCCCACGCTTCACAGCAACAAAATCGGCACCAACTGCAGCAGGATCACATCGCAAATTCTTCTCTAGGTCAGCAGATGGGCCATACGTGAAAACGTGAGGGTGTTCAAGCAGCAACAAACGGTTATCTGTCCCGTGGCGAAACATTGAATCTTGAATTGCTAATGCATCGGTATATGGAACTGATCCAAGCCACCGAACATGTAATGGCGAAGTGCTACTAGTCATTGGCACACAGCGTTCCGATTGGTCTCTAGACCTCGGACGACCAGTCGCGAGTTTCCAAAATCTGTTTGACGCGGGACAAGAAACCAGCGGCATATGCACCGTCGAATGCACGATGATCCCACGCCATTGCCAGATTGCCCACAGGGTGAATAGCAATGCTTTCGCTGAATCCTGGAACTTCAATGACAACAGGCTTCTTTGAAATCGCGTCTGTTGACAAAATTGCAACTTGCGGCTGATTGATAATCGGCATAGTCAAAACAGAACCAGCAGATCCATTATTTGAAATGGTGAACGTTCCGCCTGAAATCTCATCAGGAGCCAACTGACGACTACGGGTACGAGTAGCAAGGTCATTGATTTCACGAGACAAAGCACGAAGGCGCTTGCCCTCAGCATCGCGCACTACGGGAACTAAAAGACCTTGATAATCAAGGTCAACTGCAATACCAAGGTCAACATACCGATGAACAATGAGTTCATTATCGCCAAGAGAAGCATTCATGTGTGGGAAGTCTGCCAATGCATCAACAACTGCACGTGCAATAAACGGCAAGTACGTAAGGCTGAAGCCTTCTTGTGCTTTGAATTCTTCTTTGACACGAAGTCGAGTGACATCAACATTTACATAGTCGACTTCGACAACACTGAGAACATGAGGACTAATAGCTTGGCTTGCCACCATGTGTGCGCCAGTCACCTGACGAATCTTTGACAACGCGACTACTTCGTCTCGAGCACCAGCAACTGCCTTCGGAACTGCAGCCCGTTGTGGCGCACTTGCTGCGGGAGCAGATGTTGGAGCCGCAGCAACTGCGGGCGCTGCACTTGTTGCACCACCACGCGAAATTGCAGCGAGAACGTCGTCGCGCGTAATGCGGCCACCAGGACCAGTGCCTGTAATTGCCGCAACGTTGAGATTGTTTTCTGCAATGAGCTTGCGCACCACCGGCGACAACACCGTTGAAGTGCCTGAACCATCGGAAGTTGCTGTGGGCACAGGTGTGGGTGTGGGTGTTGGTGTCGCTGAGGGCGGTGGTGATACGGGAGTAGCCGCGGGTACCGGAGACTCCGCGGAGACGTTCGAGCTTGCGAGAGTCGACGCGGTGGCTGCCGGTGCCGAAGCGGCTGCGGCAGGAGCAGCAGCAGACGCGTCGCCGACAACGGCGATAACGGTGCCGACGGGAACGGTGTCCCCTTCGGCTACTCGAATCTCAGTGAGCACACCGGCAATCGGCGACGGCACTTCTGTATCAACTTTGTCTGTCGACACTTCGAACAGTGGTTCGTCAAGTGCAACACTGTCGCCGACTTTTTTGAACCATTTCGTAATGGTTCCTTCGGTAACTGTTTCGCCAAGTTGAGGAAGTGTGATCTCTGCCATGTGTGTATCCTGAATGTTACGCGTTGATGCTTCGGCCGGTGAGCGACATTACGGTCTCGCCGAATAGTTCGGAAAGGCTCGGATGTGGCTGAATGAAATGAGCAATCTCTTCTACTGTTGCTTCCCAGTTCACGGCAAGGTAACCACCAGAGAGCTGTTCCGTAACCCATGGTCCAACCATGTGAACTCCAAGAACTTGTCCTGCTGTGCCATCTGGGTTTTTCTTGGCAATGATTTTCACAAGTCCGTCAAGTTCTCCAATGATCATTGCGCGACTATTGGAACGGAACTGATGCTTCGCCACGACAACGTCGTATCCGGCAGCTTTTGCTGCTTCTTCTCCAGGGCCAGCCCATGCAACTTCAGGACTGCAATAAATCGCCCAAGGAACACGATCGTAATCAACAGGAATTGCTGTCTCGCCGAGAATTTGTTTCACAACAAGAATTGCTTCTGCGTAGGCAACGTGCGCAAGTTGCGGCGTGTTGATGAGGTCACCAACTGCGTACACACTTGCAACGTTCGTGCGGCAATACGCATCAACTTCTACAAATCCGCGATCACTGACTACAACCTTGGTGTTCGCAAGACCTAACTGATCAGTGAACGGACGACGACCGACTGAAACAATGACTGCGTCAACTTCAAGCGTCTCACCATCACCAAATGCAACGACAGTTGAACCGTTACCAGTTGGCGTGTGACCAGTAACTGCAACACCAGTCTTGATAGCGATCTTTTTCTTTCCGAACGAACGCACCACAACATTTGCAAGGTCGGCGTCAAGGCCAGGAAGAATCTTTGGCAAGCCCTCCAAAATGGTGACTTCTGCTCCAAGGTCAACAAACGCCGAGGCAAATTCACATCCGATTGCGCCGCCGCCAATAACCGCGATGCGTGCGGGAATGCGATCAAGCATCAACACTTCATCAGAAGTCATGACAGGACCACCAGGCTCAAAACCTGGAATGACGCGCGGAACGCTTCCGGCGGCAAGTACGACGTTCTTGCCGACGAGTTGTGTGGTTGTTCCGTCCGCTGCAGTGACTGTGACTGAGTTGTCTGCGTTTAATGCGCCAACGCCAAGCACGTATGTCACTTTCTTTGCTTTCACCAAACCAGTGAGACCCTTGACTAAGCCATCAACAATCTTTTGTTTACGGGCTTGCGCAATTGCGAAATCGGTTACTCCGAGAGTTGCTGCAATTCCGAACTCGGCTGCATGCTCGACATGACGTCGAGCGGCTGCTGTTTCAAGAAATGCTTTGGCAGGAATACATCCGCGGTTGAGACATGTTCCGCCGATGGTGTCTTTTTCCACAAGGGCCACCGATAGCCCGGCAGAAGAACCATAAAACGCAGATGCGTACCCACCAGGTCCACCGCCAACGACCACAAGATCAAATGGTTCAGCCATGGGGGTTATCTCCAATCACGTGAATACGCCGTTGTATTCCTCTACAACGGTAGCCGTTCCTACTGGCGAGACCACTGAGATTGCAGCCCTGCTCGAAGGTACGCAACCGTTACGGAGCCTTCAGACGCAGGAAATGCCATGTCGCACGAGGCCACAACGTCGACTGTGGTGGTGGCACAGGGCACACCAAGCGTGCCAACCGGCAGAGCAATCGGCGACAACACTGTGCCCCCCGCCAACAACCGCCAGCCCTCTGCGGCGTCGGCGCCTTCGACTCCAACCATCGTGACGTGGGCAATGGTGGCATCGGCATTCTGGGAGACCGAATCAACGGTCACAGTCATATCGGCCAATGTGCGTTCAGTACCGAGAGCAAACACTTCCACCGTGATTGTGTCGCGAGACATCTGGAAGATTTTTGCGCCGCCAGCCACGATGATGATCAATGCGCAGGCAATGGCCGAGAGGATGAGTTTGCGGGTGCTCATAAGAACCTTCAGGCTACGCAAGATTGGGGAACAATCAGCGTTGGTTCACGGTTGACTGAGACCATATGAAGATTCTCATCACCGGCGCCTCTGGCCTCATCGGACAAGCCCTGACAAAACAACTCAATGCATCCGGACATACCACAGTCGCAGCTGTTCGACGCGAACCTCGTCGCAATGACGAAGTGCAGTGGAATCCAGTCACCAGTGAAATGTCACCTTCTGCTTTTGATGGCATTGACGCCGTTGTGCATCTGGCTGGCGCCGGTATCGGCGACAAACGTTGGACCGATTCATACAAGATGGAAATTCTGCAGAGTCGCACACTTGGTACTGCATTGTTGGCAGACACCATGGCATCGCTCGCTACAAAACCATCTGTGTTCCTCTCTGGATCAGCAATCGGAATTTACGGCCAACGTGACGACACTGAACTTGGTGAAGACGCCGCAATCGGAACCGGATTTCTTGCCGAGGTGTGTCGCGACTGGGAAGCCGCATCTGCCTCTGCTTCAGCGGCTGGCATTCGCACTGTTTTGTTGCGCACAGGAATCGTGCTGTCACCAAAGGGTGGTGCACTAAAGAAGCAACTCCCCCTCTTCAAATTGGGTCTTGGCGGAAAATTTGGAAATGGCAAACAGTTTCAGAGCTGGATATCAATTACTGATGAAGTCAACGCAATTATTCATCTGCTTACTTCACACCTCTCAGGTGCCGTGAACCTCACTGCACCACATCCCGTAACGAACAGCGAATTCACACGTGTTCTTGCCGACGTGGTGTCACGCCCGGCGATTCTTCCTATTCCATCATTCGGACCAAAACTCTTGTTGGGTGGAGAACTTGCCAATGCGTTGTTATTCACCGGCCAACGTGTCGTGCCGAACGCACTTCTCGCAGACGGATTTCAATTTGTGCATCCAACACTTGATGTCGCATTGCGAGCATTGCTGAACAAATGACGGCAGAAACACTTCCATCTTCTGTTGATGTAGTCATCGTTGGTGCCGGCCTCGCCGGGCTAACTGCAGCGCGGGTTCTTGAACAACACGGAATCTCGGCTGTACTTCTTGAAGCATCTGATGGTGTCGGTGGTCGAGTGCGCAGTGACGAAGTTGATGGGTTCATTCTTGATCGCGGTTTTCAGGTCATGCTCACTGCGTACCCAGAAATTCATCGCCATCTCGATATTCCAGCGCTCGACTTTCGCGCATTTGAACCTGGCGCATTGGTGTGGCGTGAAGGAAAAGGAACAATTGTTGGTGACCCATTCAGGCGACCTAAGACTCTTTTTTCAACTACCTTTGCACCCATCGGAACTTGGCCCGATAAAGCCCGAATTGCCTGGTTGCGGACAAAGTTGAAATTGAAAAAACCTGAAGATTTACTTCGAGGAAATGACATTGACACTGTGAGCGCTCTACGAGAGTTCGGATTTTCTTCCAAAATAATTGAGCGATTCTTTCGGCCCCTAGTAGGTGGAATTCAACTCGACCCTGAGTTGCGCTCGTCCCGTCGCGTTTTTGATTTCATTTTTCGAACACTTGCAGTTGGTGATTCTGTAGTTCCTGCCAAAGGAATGGGTCAAATTACCCAACAACTTGCGGCATCCTTGCAGACAACACAGATTTTTCTTAATAGTGAAGTAGCAACAATTTCACCAGGATCAGTCACTATGGCCTCAGGCCATCACATCACTGCGCGCGCTGTTGTTGTGGCAACAGAAGGCCCCGTTGCGTCTCGCCTTCTTGGTTTACCTCATGTCGAATCACGCAGCGCTGGATGTGTGTACTTTGCCGCTCCCACGGCACCTTTTGATGGCGCCTACATCGTGCTTGATGGCGAAGGCTCAGGACCTGTCCTCAACGTTGCTGTTATGTCAAATGTGAGTCCTTATTACGCGCCGCATGGCCAGCATCTCATCGCAGCTGCAATGCCAGGGCTTGCAGACGGCGACCTGGAAGCTGCCGCACGTCGCCAATTGCGCGGCTGGTGGGGCCCGACAGTCGATTCATGGAGACACTTGCGCACGTATCGCATACCGCATGGTCAACCAAACCAAGATCCTCCTTTTAATCCAGAAAAAGAAGTGAATCTCACCAACGGTTTGTTTGTATGTGGCGACCACCGCGACACCGGCTCTAGCCAGGGCGCAATGTTTTCAGGCAGACGATGCGCCGAAGAAGTTGCTGAGTGGGTCAGAATACAATCATGACTTCTGACCCCTCAAGAATAGTTTCACGTTCCACCATTGTTCCGGCTCCGGCACAAATGATTTTTGATTTGCTCGCCGATCCGCGCCGTCATGGCGAAATTGATGGTTCTGGTTCTATCCAGTCAGCCCAAATCAATGCGCCAGAACGTTTGTCTCTCAATGCAACATTTGGCATGCAGATGAAAATTGGCCTTTCATACAAAATCACGAACACAGTTGTTGAGTTTGAAGAGGGCAAGACAATTGGGTGGCGTCATTTCGGCGGGCACATCTGGCGCTACATCTTGGAGCCAGTTGCTGGCGGCACAAAAGTCACTGAACAGTTCGACTGGAACAAATCAAAGTCGCCACTCGTTCTGAAACTGCGTAAATCGCCTCAAGAAAATGCCAAATCCATGGAGAAGACGCTTGAAAACTTGGTGAAGAAGTTCGCTTAGCGAATATGACGCGATATTTCACGTCGTAAATACTTTCCGCGGCCAACACGACCAAGGAATGTTCCCTT
>CAMDBY010000075.1 GCA_945889575.1 Bifidobacterium breve | reverse complement strand
CAGAAATTGCACCGGCCTTGAAGGTCAGCAAAGAAGAAGCAGAAGAGTTTCTCAATCAGGCACTTGAAAAAGGTGTGCTGAAGGTGGCGAAAGTTGCCAAGAAGAAAGTCGAAGCAGTTGTCAAAGTAGCTGACGATGCCGACGACGATTCTGACGACGAAGACGACGAGTAAATCATGACCCGAGTGGGTTTTTGTGGTCTTGGAGTCATGGGGTATCCCATGGCCGGGCATCTTTCTTCTGCAGGTCATTCAGTTTCTGTCTATAACCGCACATCTGCACGTGCGGATGCCTGGGTAGCGGAGTATTCCGGAACAGCGTTGCCAACTCCGCGCGATGTTGCGGCGAATTCCGACATTGTGATGCTGTGTGTTGGCAATGATGCTGATGTGCGTGCAGTTGTTCTGGGGCCCGATGGTGTTTTGGCTGGGGCTCATTCCGGTGTGATTGTTGTTGACCACACCACAACTAGTGCCGAACTTGCTCGTGAGATTTCTGCGGCGTGTGCAGCAGTCGGAGTTGGGTTCGTTGATGCGCCTGTGTCGGGCGGCCAAGCAGGAGCAATCAATGGAGCACTTACTGTGATGTGTGGTGCGGATTCTGAAACAGTGTTTGCTGAAGTTGAAGTTGTTGCAGCGGTGTATTCACGCTCATGTGTTCGTTTGGGTAATGCCGGTAGCGGCCAGTTGGCAAAGATGGTGAATCAGATTTGTATTGCTGGGGTAGTGCAAGGCCTTGCTGAAGGTTTGGCATTTGCAACGAAGGCTGGGCTTGACGCACATGCAGTCATTGATGTCATTTCAAAAGGCGCTGCACAGAGCTGGCAAATGGAAAACCGTGGTCACACCATGGTGGACGATTCGTTTGATTTCGGGTTCGCCGTTGAGTGGATGATCAAGGACCTAGGTTTCTGCGTGGAAGAAGCCCAACGAAATGGGGCTGAATTGCCCGTTGCAGATTTGGTGCTTGGCTTTTACCGCGAGCTGTACGCAGATGGTGCTGGTCGCTTAGACACCAGCAGCCTGATTCGCCGCTTGCCTTAGAGGCTCTGCACGACCGATGCAAATACGTCGAGCACAGTGTCGATTTGTTGATCTGTGATCACTAGCGGCGGACACACTGCAATGACGCCGGGAATAGAGCGAGCAATGACGCCCTTCTTGATCATGGCATCACGAACAACTGTTGCATCCATGTCTTCAGGAAGTTTGCCAGCCCAAATTGCGCCAGCACCGCGGTAACCAGTGAGCGTGCCGTCTGCGCTGAGAGCTTGTAGTCCCTTTTCAATTCGCGCACCAATGTGCTTCGCGCGTTCAACGAGTCCTTCGCGTTCCAGGATGGCGATGTTGGCAAGCGCGGCTGCACACACAGTGGCGTGACCAGAGTAGGTGTATCCGTGACGCAAGAAGAATGTGGGGTCTGTAGCAAGCGCATTGTTGATTGCTTCGCAGGTGATGACTCCGCCAAGAGGTTGATAACCGCTTGTGACGCCTTTGGCAAACGTAATCATGTCGGGCGTGACGCCGTAATACGTGGCGCCAAACCATTCGCCAAGTCGACCAAAACCGGTGATGACTTCATCGAAAATGAGGTACGCACCATTGTCGTTGCAGAGGCGCCGAAGACCTGTGAGGTATTCAGTGCTTGATGGCCACACGCCGCCAGCGCCTTGTAATGGTTCAGCAATGATGGCGGCTACTTTGCCTTTGTTTTGTTCAAAGGCGATGGACATTGCTTCAATGTCGTCTGCGTCAACTTGAATGACGCCTTCGAGAAGTGTTCCGAAGCCAATCTTGTTGAGTGGTAAGCCCTGTGCACTGGTGCCGCCATAGTTTGTGCCGTGATATCCACGGTTACGCGTAATGATGACACTGCGTTCTGGGTGACCTGCCTGAATTTGAGCGGTTCGCGCAATTTTCATTGCGGTGTCAATTGACTCTGATCCGCTTCCGCACAAAAAGACACGTGAATTGGCAATAGGGGAGAGCGACGCCACTTTTGTTGCTATGGCTTCGGCTAGCGGGTTCGTGAACGGGTCAAACGTTGAATAGGTCTCAAGCGTGCCTACTTGCGCAGCGATTGCGTCTGCCATCTCTTTGCGGCCGTGCCCGATTTGGCAATACCAGAGACTGCCGATGGCATCAATGTATTCGTTGCCTTTGTCGTCCCACAGCAGCGCCATGTCGCCACGCACCATGTTGATGAATGCGTCAGAGGATGGTTTTGCAAAGGAGTGAAGAAGATTGCTTGGCATGTCACTACTGTACGCCAGCGAATGCTGGCGCAAGATTAGATTCGTTCGATGATGGTGGCTGTTCCCATGCCACCGCCGGTGCACATGGTGATGAGGCCAGTGGTCTTGTTCTGACGTTCAAGTTCGTCGACCAATGTGCCGATCAGCATCGCGCCTGTTGCGCCGATGGGGTGACCAAGGGCCATCGCGCCGCCGTTCACGTTGACCTTTGCAGGGTCAACGCCAGTGTCTTTGAAGAACTTCAATACAACAGCAGCAAAAGCCTCATTGACTTCAAAGAGATCGATGTCGTCAAATGTCATGCCAGCTTTTTTCAGCACGAGCTTTGCGGCTGGTCCTGGCGCTGTGAGCATGATGACAGGCTCTGTGCCAGCAACGGCGCTCATGATGATGCGCGCACGTGGCTTGAGGCCGTGAGCTTTTGCATAGTCAGGAGATGTCACGAGAACTGCTGCACCACCATCAACAACACCTGAAGAGTTGCCGCCGTGGTGAACGTGGTTGATGCCTGAGATGTGAGGGTACGTAAGGCGAGCAGTTTCGTCGATGGTGAGACCTTCTGGATCCTTTTTGTATCCGCCCATGCCTTCGAAACTTGGTGTGAGTTTGCCAAGGTCGGCAAGTGTTGTGCCTGCGCGAGGATGTTCATCAACAGCAAGAGCAAGAGTTCCGTCGTCGTGATAAATCGGAATCAGTGAACGCTCGAAACGGCCCTCAGAAATTGCGATGGCTGCACGACGCTGACTTTCAACGGCAAGTGCATCGCATTGTTCGCGAGTGAAACCTTCCACTGTTGCAATGAGGTCAGCGGAAATACCTTGAGGCACCATGTTGTACTGATCACGCAGGTGATTGTTGTTGGCGGTGAAGCCATCAACGTGCATTGGTGATGGACGAGACATTGATTCAATGCCGCCAGCAACAACGATGTCTTGCATGCCGGACAACACGCCCATGGCTGCGAAGTTCACTGCTTGCTGACCAGAGCCACAGAAACGATTCAGTGTGACGCCAGGAGCCTCAAGTGCCCAACCAGCGTCAAGAGCCGACATACGCGCGATGTCCATGGAATGGTCGCCACTGCCAGCGCCACAACCCATGATGACGTCGTCGACTGATGCAGTGTCGAAACCGACACGATCCTTTAGGCCATTAAGAACTTGGGCGAGGATGCGTTGCGGGTGCACGTTGTGAAGGGCGCCGGTGTCTTTGCCCTTTCCTCGTGGTGAGCGAACTGCGTCGATAATCCAGGCTTCACGTTCCATTGGGTCTCCCTTGGCTGCAGGGGCTGGGTTTCAGCCGCCTGTGGTGTACGAACTAAACCTTATGACACGGCATGTTGTGTCGAACCATTGAGGAGGCGCCGTTATGGCCCAATTTCAGACACTTGAAGTATCAGTAGACGGTTCATTGGGGCGCCTGCAGATGGCTCGCCCTGAACGCTTGAATGCACTATCGCGTCAGACCCTGCAAGATCTTGCTTCTGCTGCACGATGGTTTGATGAACAGCGTGAGGTGAAGGTTGTCATCGTGTCTGGCCAAGGTCGGTCGTTCTCTGCGGGGTTCGACCTGAATGACTTTTCGAGCCCGGACCCCGAATGGGGAGTGCGCGAAAGCGCCGACCTCGGGCGCATCATGGCAGAAGCCGTGACCAACATGAATGCATTAACCATTGCGGCAATTCAAGGCCACTGCGTTGGTGGCGGGCTAGTGGTGGCAATTAGTTGTGACTTGCGAATTGCAGCTGAATCCGCTGTGTTTTCGATTCCTGAAGTTGATCTTGGAATACCACTTGCATGGGGAGGCATTCCGCGTTTGGTACGCGAGATTGGTCCGGCTGCAACGAAAGAGTTGGTGCTGACTTGTCGACGGTTCTATTCGGAAGAAGCAAAGTCGTTGGGTTTCTTGAATGCAGTTGTTCCTGATTCTGAATTAGCAGCGCATGTTGACGCATTGGCATTGTCGTTGGCTGCAAAGCCCGGCTATTCGTTGCGTACTACGAAGCAACAAGTCAACGCAGTAACTGAAGAAATGATTGGTACTGCACGCAACGCCAACGATGCAGATTCATTGGTAATTGCAACGTATGATGCTGAAAGTCGAGCAGCAAGTGCTGCATATTTGAAATCAAAGAACAAAGGATAAAAACATGAGCACATCAACAAAGGTTTTCGTCCACGGCAATCCAGAAACATCAGCAGTGTGGTCATTGCTTGTTCTGGAATTGAAGAAGCGCGGAGTTGACAACATCGTGCTACTGACGCCACCAGGTTTCGGTGCTCCGACACCTGCAGGCTGGGGTGGCACCATGCGCGAGTATCGCGATTGGCTGATTGCAGAACTTGACGCTATTGGTGGCGAGATTGATCTTGTGGGTCATGACTGGGGTGCTGGCCATGTGTTTGGCGTTCTATCTGAACGTCCAGACATTGCCCGAACATGGGCGGCTGATTGCGCAGGCCTCATGCATGCTGATTATCAATGGCATGACGCCGCACAGGGTTGGCAGACACCTGACCTCGGCGAACAGATGGTTGCGGGCATGGTTGCAATGCCCGATGATCAGTTTGTTGATGCGTTCAGCGGCTTAGGCATGTCACGCGAAATTGCTGCAGATGTGAAATCACATATCAATGAGGAGATGGCTCGGTGCATCCTTGCGTTGTATCGCGATGCTGCTCAACCAGCATTGGTTCCTGTCGGTAAGCAGTTTGCAGATGCACGACCAAAGAATGGCTTGGTCATCATTGCTGAAGAGGACCATTACGCAGGATCTTTAGAAACCATGACATCAGTTGCTAACAGCGTGGGTGCCGGCATTGCAGTGCTGCCAGAGGTTGGGCACTGGTGGATGTGTCAACGCCCAGACTTGGGTGCCGACATGCTCATGGCCCATTGGGAAAGTCAGTAAATCTGTTACAACTGGAGTTCAGAAACTGCAGTATCGCGTATCTGGCGCCTAAATATTTTTCCAGAATCAGTACGTGGTAGCGGTACAGGACTCATCCGAATGTATCGAGGAATTTCAAACCGCGAGAGATGACCTGACAAATACGTGCGAAGGTCTTCCTCCTCGATAGGGGACTCAATGTAAATGGTGGCTGCCACCTCTTCTCCTAAACGGTCATCGGGGACCGCGTATGCAATTGCTTCGATGATTAAGGGATGAGACATCAATGCTGCCTCAACAGTTCCACATCCAATATTTTCGCCACCACGAATAATGAGATCCTTGATGCGGTCGACAATGTACATAAAGCCGTCTTTGTCTATGTACGAGACGTCTCCTGTACGAAACCAATCACCGTCAAATACTTCTGCGTCCACTTCTGGTCGATTCCAATATCCGATAAACATTTGAGGCCCGCGAATTTGTAGTTCGCCGCGTTCGCCAGCTGGAACTGGGGCACCTGAGTCATTGACAACTCGTAATTGAATACAGGGAAGAGCCCGCCCTGCGCTCATTGCGTGTTCTAAATACTCGTGTCCGTTAATACTGGTTCCGATCGCGTTCGTTTCTGTCATGCCCCACCCAGTATTCGGCGCTGCTTTTGAAAAAGAGTCGTCTATTTGTTTCACTTGTTCCGGAGCACGAGATGCGCCTCCTCCGCCGACAGCTAGCAGAGAGCTGAGATCACTGTTAGTGCGCAGTGCCTCGCGCGCGAGATCGCCAGTCATGGCAGGAGGGCCACTAAAAGTGGTGATGCGCTCTGATTCAATAAGTTCAGCAGCGTGTGCAGGATCCCATTTATACATGCTGACCAATTTTCGCTTACTGCGATACGAAGACAGAAAGACAACATGCATTCCCAAAACGTGGAACAGGGGTACTCCAAGAAGTGCTGCGGGTGGATGAGGAGCATCAGAGTGCGGGGAATCCTTTTGAGATTGAATCGTCATGGCTTGAGCAACTGCTGCAAACTCCCACGAAATAATTGCAGTCAGAATGTTTCGTTGGCTTGACAACACACCCTTTGGGCGACCCGTAGAACCCGACGTATACAAAATAAGTGCTGGATCATTTGCGACTATTTCCACATCGGGCATTGATGCTGTTGGGACATCTTGAAGAAGTGTCTCGAGTTGAAATACTGGTCTATTAATCTGTCGTGTTGCGCGCACGGAGATGACATGCAATGCCAAGTTTCCTGACAGTTGACTTAACCGTTCAAGACGTTCCTCGTCTGCGAATATCAACTTGGCTCCACTGTCTGTGAGGCCATATTCCATCTCGTCTGGTAACCACAGAGAGTTCATTCCTACTGCGATGGCTCCAATCGCGGTGATTGCTTTGAAGGCAAGAATCCATTCGGGGTAATTACGCATAGATATTGCAACCCTGTCGCCTTTTTGAATATCAAACCGATGACGTAAAACGTGCGCTATTCGCGAAGCCTTCGCATATGCCTCGGTAAACGAAAGACGTTCCTCTTCGTATACAAGAAAGGTGTCATCACTAAGATTCTGTTCGTATAAATCGCGGAGGGTTTGTGGGCCGTTAACAAATCCGGGCACTGAACCACGGATACACTCCACAGTTCCCATTTCGTATGGCTGTCCAGCAGCTGAAATTACAGCGCGTGCTTCGTCGATATTCATCGGGTCAGCCTTACATATTTTGTGGGGCCATCTCTAGATGGAAACTTATTTCTGTCAGGCGTAGGCGGTCACAATTGGTGCAAGTTCTGTTGGCGTTGCGCCATGCATGATGACGCCATCACAACCAAGTGCAAATTGGTTGCGAATTGCGGTAACGCATTGTTGCGGAGTTCCTGACGCAGATGGTGCGAGCCATTCGTCGGGAATGAGCGGTGCAACACGCTCAAGATCTTTTGTTGTTCCTTTTGCGTCAAGAGCGCCCGGAAACGTGCGCACGAATTCATCAGCCCTGAAGCGTTTCAAGACTTCCGGATCCCAATTGTTGGTGCGCACCATGAGGTCGCCGTAGGCCTGTAAGTAGGTAGCAAGGCGTCCGACAGTCTTTTTTAATCGCAGCGCAGGATCAATGTGATCACCAATAGTTGCAAAGCATGACCACACTTTGACGGTGGCAGGGTCACGACCTGCTTGTTCGGCCGCACGTTTCACTGTCTGCACTGCGCGCTGTGTTGTTTCGTCTGTGAAGAACGTATGAAGGATGACATTGTCGTAGGCGCGGCCCGCCATCTCGAGAGTCTGTGGACCAAACACGGTGATGCTGAGTGGAATATCCAGATCAAATGCAGGGTCAAGTCGAAGTACTGGGTACTTGCCAGTGATGTCTTCGTAATTCATCACTGTCTCGCCGTGCCACAACTGGCGCATCACGTGTGCGAACTTTTCCATTGAGTCCGTGGTCGCAAGTGGCATTCCATAGGCCTTGAACATGGCGTCGATGCCGCGGCCAAGGCCAAGGCTGAAACGTCCCTCCGACAAAAGATGCAGGGTGCTTGCCCATGATGCAGTCACTAGTGGGTGACGAGTGGTGTGGTTGGTGGCCGCCGTAATGATGTTGATTGAATTGGTGACAGCAACGGCCGCACCGGTTAAGGCCCCGGCTTCCTTGATGTTGAAGCGTTCAGAAATAAACGCGGTGCCAAGACCCATGGCTTCTGCATCTGCCAATTCTCCCAACATGTCTCGTGGTGAATTCGGAGCGCCTGCCAGTGTGTAAAAGCCAAGTTCAGGGTGAGCAGGAAGTGAAGCCATCTCTGTGACAGTACCTGTATGGCATGCCTCATGGCAGAATCGGCGTAACCAATTCTTTAGGAGAATCATGAATCGCAT
>CAMDBY010000074.1 GCA_945889575.1 Bifidobacterium breve | reverse complement strand
TTTCACGTTGGTGTCAGCCGAAGAAGCAGATATCACGCGTGGTTGGATGGAACAATCAACAACTCCAGCGCGTCCAAATACAAAGACAGCACTTGAATTCACCGAAAAGGAAATCGAAAAGGCAAAGGGCCATCAGATGCAAGCGCCAGTGCAGAAGTTGCTCGATCATTTCGATGCGTTCGACACCAATGCCGATGGTCGTATCACCCGTGCAGAGTTGAATGCAGCAATTGCAAGTGGGGGACTTAGCACTGAAGAACTCACCACCATCTTTGGAACTACATCACCTGACGACATCTTCAACCGCATGAATGTGGCTGGCGATGATGCAATCGATTTTGGTGAAGTACTGACTTTTCTTGAATCGATCGGACTCGATGTCACCACTCAGTTAGTTGGTTTCCCTGCTCGTCCACCAAAGAACATGTTGGAGTTTGCCTTGAACATGCTGGAAGCGGTAACCCGCGACCTCACGAGGGCTAATCAGGGCCTTGGCGACCGTGACCGCATCGTGCCAATTGATACTGACTATGTGGGAACCACCACATTTGACCTAGTGCAGGATGACCTTGATTTCATGGTGAATTCAGGACGAAACCACACCAAGGCCTTTCTCAGTCATCACCGCTAATCTTGCGTGATGAGCAAGCACGTAGAGCAACTTCTTGACCAAATGACACTCACCGAGCAGGTGTCTCTGCTGGCCGGCCGCAATATGTGGAATACGGTGCCAAACGATCGCATCGGTCTAGAAAAGATGCGGGTCAGCGATGGCCCAGGCGGCGTGCGCGGCAGCAAGTTCGACGGCCCGTCATCTATGAACGTTCCCTGCGGTACCGCAATTGCAGCATCATGGGATACAGCACTTGTTCGCGATATCGGAGAGTTACTGGGTCGTGAAGTGGTGGCAAAGGGCGCACGTGTGCACCTTGCTCCCACTATCAACTTGCATCGCACGCCAGTTGGAGGCCGCAACTTTGAATGTATGAGCGAAGATCCGTATCTCACAGCTATTACTGCTCGTGAGTATGTGTTGGGTGTGCAATCGCAAGGCGTCGCTAGCTGCATCAAACATTTTGTCGGTAATGACACCGAATTTGAACGCATGACCATTGACTCTCAAATTGATGAGCGGACATTGCGTGAAATGTATTTGTTGCCGTTTGAACATGCTGTGCGTGATGCACACGTGATGTCAATTATGACAAGTTATAACCGCATCAATGGTCCATATGCTTCTGATTCCACATGGTTATTGCGTGATGTCTTACGTGGCGAGTGGAACTTTGACGGCATGGTGGTCAGCGACTGGTTCGGATTGCACTCAACAGTGGAAGGTGTCGTTGCTGGACTAGACCTTGAGATGCCTGGCCCAACATTGCATCGCGGAGACGCATTAGTTGCGGCCGTAGAACGCGGCGAAGTATCTGCAGATCTTGTGCGCGACTGTGCTCGCAACATTCTCAACCTGATGGAACGCACTGGTGGTACAGACGTGCCGCCGGGACCAGAATTTTCCCGTACCGATGCTGACGACATGGCCACATTGCGCCGTGCCTCATCATCAGCGATGGTGTTATTGCGTAATGAAGCTGTCGGCGGCACGCCAGTGTTGCCACTTGATGTGCGAGGCGTTACCTCAATTGCAGTGCTTGGTCCTAATGCTTCACGCGGAATGGTGCAGGGTGGTGGAAGTGCTCATGTCACTCCAACACGCGTTTCACATCCGCTTGACGCAATTATGGGGCGCCTCGGTTCGTCGGTTCGCATTGAACATTCAGCTGGTTGCAATATCAATAAGAAGTTGCCAGAGCTTGACGTTCGACTTCTACAAAACATTTCACTCGACTATTACCGTGACCCAGCAGAACTAGACGATGCAAATGCTGTCCCTGCAGAATTGGGAACCACTGGTGTCTTTCGACTTTTGTGGGCAGGTGACCCGCTGAATCGTCATGAACCTAACTTCGCTTTTGGTGCGCGCCTAGCAGCACAGTGGACGCCTGACCAGACTGGTGAATGGGCGTTTGGTGTCGAATCAGTTGCACCAGTACGCGTCATGATTGACGGTGCCGTAGTTCTTGACAACGCAGATGTTCCGTCGGGTGGATCATTTTTCGGAATGGGAAAGCCGGAAACAGTAGTCACTGTTAATTTGGAAGAAGGGCGCACATATTCGCTCGTTATCGAAGTGCGGCATACACCGACAGGTGCTGGTCTGAGCGGTTTAACTATTGGTGCAATACCGCCAGAGAACGAGGACATGATGGAAGAAGCGGTCACTCTTGCAGCCACATGTGATGTCAGCATTGTTGTAGTTGGTACGAATGATGATTGGGAAAGTGAAGGGTGGGACCGCGACACAATTGCGTTGCCCGGTGAACAAGATGCACTGATCTCTGAGGTTGCAAAGGTCAGCAAGCGCACCATTGTTGTTGTCAACGCAGGGTCTCCTGTATCAATGCCGTGGCTCAATGAAGTGGAAGCCGTTATCTATGCGTGGTTCCCAGGCCAGGAGTTCGGAGATGCCTTAGTTGACCTTTTGGTTGGCGATGTCGAGCCATCGGGACGCCTTCCAGTCACACTTCCTCGCCGCATTGAAGACACTCCTGCGTTTGAACATCACCCGGGTCGTAACGGTGTTGCGAAATATCTTGAGGGTCGTCTCATTGGGTACCGCTGGTATGACACCGTTGGGCGTGAGCCGTTGTTCCCATTTGGGTTTGGTCTTGGTTACGCAGATGTCAAGATAATTGATGCGTCGAAGTCAGGCACTCACGGTGTTGATGTAGCAGTCAGAAATGAGTCAGCGCGTGCTGGTGTGCAAGTGGTGCAGGTGTACGCGCATCGCAAAGACCGTGACGGACTTGCGAGTGACGAACCAGATCAGAAACTGGTTGGTTATGCACGTGTAAAAGTTGCTGCCAATGGCACCACGATGCTTCATGTTGATCTTGATCCTGATGCATATCGCATGTGGGACCCTGAAACATCAGCATGGGCTCAGTGGACAGGCAATATCGAACTACGTGTCGGTACCAGTTCGCGTCATATTGCGCATCGCATCGCAATCACGCTGTAACTAGTTACGCAGGCAATACTGCGCGGCGCACAGGGCGATCCCATCCTGGTTGTCCTGTTGGTTTCGGACTTGGCCACATGCCAGGACCCATTTCCAAAATGCCGTGATGTGTTGAGTAATCACCGAGCAAGTTCAAGAAAGGTACTGCATCGAAATGCTCTGGTCCGTGCACTCCTGTTGCTTTCCAGTCACCTTTTGCCAACAACTCAAGTGCAACTACCGGACACACCGCTGTTTGCCACAACACGGCTTGCGAACCCCATTCGCGCATTGTGGTCTCGTTGTCGGCAACGTGGTACAGGTACACCTCTCGAGGGGCACCGTCGTATGTGCCGCGTACCCACGTACCAGCACATGTCTTTCCGTGCATCAGGTGACCAAGTTTTGCAGGGTTCGGTAATACTGCTGCCAAAACATCACGTGGTGATATAGACGCATTACCAACTTGAATCTTCTCTTTCGAGTCAAGACCCAAATACGCAAAAGTTTTTAGCCAGTCAATGAATTCGGCGCCAAGGCCGTATTTGAATGTGACACGACTGCAGTCCACTTCACGAGGAATCAAAAGAACTTCTTCGTGTTCCACGTTGACGCATTCAACAGGGCCAATGCCCGCGGGGAAGTGGAATACTTCTGGCTCACTGAAGCAATCTGTGGTGTACAACCCACGATCTTTTTCCCACACAATCGGTGGGTTCAGACATTCCTCAATAGTTGTCCAAATAGAAAATGTGGGCGCAAAGTCGTACCCGTCAATTGACAAGTTGGATCCATCGCGTACTCCTATCTCATGCACTTCATCAAACAAATGGTCGGCGGCATAGCGCGCAAAAATATCACTAAGGCCTGGTTCCACGCCCATGCCAACGAGTGCAAGAAGACCAAGCTCTTTCCATTCTTCATGTGCAGCTAATTGCGCATGACCAAGCGTGGCGCCAATTTCTTCATATGGGTTTGTTGGGTGCGGCACGCTCAAGTTCATGGCCATGTCGAGGTAGTTGCACTTTGCAATAAAACACGCCTCAAAAATTGATTCATTGAATCGTGGATCACATGCGTTAATCACGATGTCAGTTTTTGTGCGGGTGATTAGCGCAATCAATGCCTTCACATCGCCAGCGTCACCGATTTCTGCAGAGAATTTTCCAGGATCATCTAGCTCGGCCACCGCCTGCTCCGCGCGCTCTCTTGAAATGTCGGCCAACACAAAGGAGTCAAAGAACCCCCGAGTCTCAGCAATGGAGGCCATTGAGGCCCCAACTCCACCAGCTCCCACAACGAGGATATTCATGATACTTCCAGCACTATGCACACGTGATTGTGTGATTTCTATGTTGGTCTAGTTTACCCCAGCCTCGCCACGAGAGTCAGCCACCAAGATGAACAGCAAGATCTTCAATGAATTGACGTTGAGTTCCCGCTTCCGGCCCAGCCATTGGGCGATGTTCACGAATATGTGTTAATGCATCTGTTGAATTCATTCCCAACATCATCAATAGGGCGGCGCCAGTAGTGCCTGCCCTTCCAATTCCTGCAGCACAGTGCACCACAAGAGACTGTCCATTCATGAGATGGTCACTCAACATAGAGACAAACTCAAAAATTTCTTCAAATTCTGGGTACGACAAATCATCAATGGGGTTCCATATACCGCGCGTGCCTGCATGGGCTTCGTGCCATTCGATATACGACGGGTAGCGATCAACTAATTCGTGTTCTTGAACAAGGCATACAGCAATTGCGTTGTCGCATTCCGACAGAACTTCTTCTACATTCGGCCCGATGTAGTGCTTGCCGCATAGCCATAATCTGCCAGATCCAGACGGCAATGGAATTTCGTGAATACCGCCATTGGTATTAAACGGCTGACTCATGACGTGACCACATATTCGTTCTGGTCAAAATCATGGGTCATTTCCCAGTAATCAACAAATCGCCAGGGCATTGGTGAAAATACTCTCCCGTGCGCATTGCGGTACCAACTGTGCAGTCCAGAATGTGCCCATACGAGTTCGTTGTGTTCTGCATCAACACGTTCGTTGTAGTCATCATGAATATCGCTGCGTACTTCAACACTTGCAATATGTTGTTCAATCATTGTCACAAGACAATCAGTGATGTAACGCATTTCGCATTCCGCTTGGAAGATAATGCTGCCGCCGTGTGCGACAAAGGTGTTCGGGCCAACCAACATGAACATGTTTGGATAATCAGGAACAGTGATGCCAAGGTATGCCTTTGGGTTATCTGTGCCCCACACGTCTCGCAATGCGGTTCCTGTGCGCCCGCGAATATCAATAGGGGACAGGAGGTTTCCTGCTTGAAAGCCGGTGGCAAGAATGATGACATCGAATTCCGATGTTGCCCCGGATGAATCAACGACGCCTGTGCTTGTCACGTGGTCGACACCTTCTGCAACTAGGTGCACATTGTCACGACGCAACGTGGGGTACCAGTCGTTGTCAATCAGAATGCGCTTTCCATACGGCGGGTAGGTGGGTAGACATTTCTCAAGCAGATCTGGTCGGCCCTCTAGCGATGTCTGAACAAACTCGGTCATCTGTTCACGATGGCGGTCATTATGGCGGTTCATAGAACGTTCCGGGTGTGGCCATTCGGGGTCACGACGCAATGTATTCAACAAGCCATCACCAAAGCGCCAGAATAAGCCGAAGCGATACCACTGTGCATAGAACGGAACATTTTCTAGCAGCCACATGGTGCCAGCAGAAACGGTGCGGTGGTAATCAGAACTAGGGCGAATCCATTGTGGTGATCGTTGATAAATGGTGACGTCGCCCGCAGATGCTGCAACGGTGCGCATGAACTGCATTGCGCTTGCTCCGGTGCCAATTACTGCAACGCGCTTCCCGGTCAGATCAACTGAATTATCCCAGTGGGCAGAATGGAACCACGAACCCGCGAAATTTTCAATGCCGCGAGCAGGAGCCAAATTTGGTCTGTTTAATTGGCCTACTGCGGTGATGACTACAGGAAATTCTTCGCTACGTGTCTTCCCATCTGTATTGATTGATGCATTCCATGAATTGCTGGTGGTATTCCAGTGCAATGAAGACACTTCGGTAGAAAACTCAATATTGGAAATGATCTTGTGACGTTCAGCAACATCACGGGCGTATTTCCAAATCTCTGCGCGTTTCGAAAAATAGTTATTCCATCGTGTGTTTGGAGCAAAAGAATAGGAATAGAAATGATTAGGAGTATCCACTCCGGCCTCGGGGTAGTTGTTATCAAACCACGTCCCACCAATATCTGAGTTCTTTTCAACCACTACGTATGGAATGCCCAGCTGCCCAAGCTTGATAGCCGCACATATGCCGGCAAACCCTGCACCAATGACCAGCACGCGGAAGCCAGCAGGCAATTGCGGCGGTATAGCACTAGACCAGTGCACGTCACGATCAACGAACCCCAGTTCTTCCAGCAGCATTGGCGCGTATTCGGGGGCAACCTGTTCCGCAACACACGTGCGCATCATGGTCACGAACCGTTCATTACCAATTTCTGTAGGCACCGTACGTGTGCCGGCATTCAGTTCATGAAGAACCGCTGACATTGCATCGCGGACTTCCTGCTGCACATCAACCGGGAGTCCACCGGTTTCATCGTGAAATAAATTGGTGTCACGGCGGGGAAGGAATGGGTCACGCAACCATTTTTCATCACCTGTAATCTGAGCAAGGCACATCAGCAACGTGGGTATAGACGCTTCTGCCAATGCTGTATTGGTGGCCGAACTCATGGCTCACACCTTATGACATGAACTCTTGACGGCCATGGGTTGACCTATTATTTGGCATGGCCAATGGACTCCACAACCCCCTTGAATGGATTCGTCTCATTCGCACCAATATTCGCCGACTTGTGATTTTGATTGTTGGTGGTGTGGTGTTGTTGGCAGGAGTCGCAATGTTGGTGTTACCTGGGCCTGGAATTGTCGTCATTATTGCTGGACTAGCAATTTTGGCAAAAGAATTTACGTGGGCAGAACGCACTCTTGATAAGGCAAAAGAGCAAGCGTCGAAAGCAACTAGCAAAGTCAAGGGCACGCGTTTTCTGAAGCGCAAGCCATAAAGTCTCGGAAAAATTCAGACATGTCAATTTTTGATACAAGTTTTTTCACACCGTGGGCCGACCCCGAAATCGTGCAGATGCACCGCCGATCAATGCGTTCTATTCACACGACGTACTCAGATATCGACACTGCGCGTACGGGTGACCGTACAGAGAGCCCGTGGTTTGCCTCCCTAAATGGTCAATGGAAGATCAAGCGTTATAAAGATGTGAGCGAAGTTCCAGCATCTTCAATCACCGACGACACGAAATCATGGACATCTATTTCTGTGCCAGGAAACTGGACCCTTGCGGGTCTTGGTGATCAACCGCATTACACCAATGTGCAAATGCCGTGGAAAGGTCGTCCACCAACATTGCCACCAACAGTTGCAACAGCAGTGCATCGCACCACATTTACTGTTGCAAAAAATTGGAAAGGCCGTCGCACGGTTCTTCACATCGGCGGAGCCGAGAGCGTGCACATGGTCTACGTGAATGGCGCATTTGTGGGGTATGGCACAGATAGCCGGCTACCAAGTGAATACGACATTTCTGCCGCCCTAACCAGTGGCAAGAATGAATTGGCAATCGTGGTGTGTCGCTTTTCAGCGCAAAGCCACTTGGAAGATCAAGATCAGTGGTGGATGGCAGGGTTGCATCGCGAAGTGTTTCTCACATCGCAAGCAATGATTGGCATTAACGACGTTCGCGTCGATGCAGGCGTGGTTCGTAAGTCCTTGCGCACGTCTCCCGTGGGAACCCTCGGTATACAGGTACACCTCAATGTTCCGCACGAACAGAAGTTGCAGCGCGGATGGAAAGCGGTTGCTCATCTTGAAACGCTTGCTGGCAAACGTATTGGCACTGCCCAT
>CAMDBY010000073.1 GCA_945889575.1 Bifidobacterium breve | reverse complement strand
TCAACCCAAGAACTTAATCATAGGGCTGACAATTTCCATTCGGGCTTGTCACTCCAATCGTGAGTGTACGGGAAAACAACAGAGGCGGAACCTTGCGGTTCCGCCTCTGACTACTTGGCCTGTCCTGCGTTGTCAATGCAGTAGAGCTGTGCACAAGCACCGCCGTTTGTTTTGTGAGGAGCCGACGAGCGGAATTGAACCGCTACCTTTGAAGTGACAAGATCAATGTGCTGCCGTTACACCACATCGGCCTCAACAGTTATGTGTGCGGCGTGTTTTCTCGTTTGGAAAGAGAATGGCCCGACGCTTTCGCATCGGGCCATTGACGGGTTTGTGTACTTATAAGTGTACCGAGAGGTACTGCTGGTGGAAAGAGAACTTAGGAGTTCAAGATTGCGATGACATCGTTATGCAACGCAGTGTTGGTGGAGATGGCAGAGTCGGCGCGCCAGTTGGGTGTGCCTGTGCGATCTGACAATGTTCCGCCTGCTGCGTGAACGATGGGGACTAACGCTGCGATGTCGTAGGGCTCGAGTCCGATTGCATCGACTGCGATATCAACTGCACCTTGGGCGACCAACATGTGTTGCCAGAAGTCGCCAAAGCCGCGCACACGTTTCACGGTTTGTGTGAGGCGCGCAATGTTTTGGCTTTTGCCGGCACTGTTCCATGCATCGTTAGCCGTAATAGAGAGGTGAGAGTCATAGAGCGATGCGACATCGCTGACATGAATGGCGTGTCCGTTGCAAAATGCACTACTGCCTTCGTAGCCCCACCAGCGAGTTGCCATGGCGGGAGCAGAGACAACACCAAGCACAGGGCCGCGGTCACGATGCACGAGACCAATCAGAGTTGCCCATACGGGAACACCGCGTACGAAGTTTGATGTGCCGTCGATGGGGTCAATGACCCAGGTGTATTCACCGTCGCCGCCAGAGCCATGTTCTTCTCCGTACCAGGCGTGGTGAGGGCGTTGCGCACGAATGAGATCCATGATTAGCGTTTCAGTGCCACGGTCAACTTCGGTGACTTCTGTTTGGTTTGCTTTGAGGTCGACTGTGAAATTACGAGCGGCAAAGCGGGGGAGAGTGAGCGCGTCAGCAGTATCGGCAAGCGACAACGCGAATTGCAGTTCAGCTGCGAGGTCTATTGCGTTCGTGGCCATGTGTCCACGCTATTGCATGAGGCGGGTGACAGCTGCGGTAATTCCGGCAGCGTCGAGGCCGTAACGGGCGAGAATCACGTCGGGCTTGTTGTGCGGGATGAACTGTGTGGGCACGCCGAGTGATTCAACACGAGTTGCAGGGTTTAGTGCATGAATTGCAGTTGCAATAGATGCGCCAATGCCGCCATCAAGAATTCCGTCTTCGGCAGTGAGAACTGTGGTGTGTGATGCAGCGAGAGAAATCATGGCGGGGTCTAGTGGCGCACAGCAACGAACATCAATGAGAGTGGCGTTGATTCCTGCAGCAGTAAGTGATTCGAGAGCCTTCTCTGCAGCGCCGACCATTTTGCCGATAGCAAGAATGGCAATGCGGCCATCACCGGTTGCGAGTGTGTGCGAAGTGGTGCCGGAACCGATTGCAGCATTGCCGACAGAACGTGCGGTGCCTTTCGGGTAACGAATAACAACAGGGCCACTGCTTGACAGGGTCATTGCGTCGTGAAGCATCTGTTGCAGTTCTTCAACACTTGATGGTGCAAGAACGCGCATGCCGGGAACTTTGGAAAGAAGCGCCATGTCGTAGACGCCGTGGTGGCTTGGGCCGTCATCGCCAGTGATGCCTGCACGGTCGAGACAAAAGACAACAGGAAGGCGATGCAATGCAACGTCGTAGACAACTTGATCCCATGCGCGCGATAGGAACGTGGAATATAAGGCAACAACGGGACGCAAACCGCCCATTGCCATTCCGGCTGCAGAGGTCACTGCGTGTTGTTCTGCAATACCGACGTCGAAAAATCGGTCAGGGTATTTTTCTTGAAAGTCAAGAAGTCCGGTTGGGCCTGGCATTGCGGCGGTGATTGCAACAACGCGCGGGTCGGCATCAGCTTCGCGCAAGAGGGCTTCACTGAATGCGCCGGTGTATCCAGCAACTGCAGTTTTGGCGGGGCCGTCGATGGGGTCGAACTTTGGTGTGTCGTGCAGATGCTTTTCGTCGTCATCTTCTGCAGGTGAATAGCCGCGACCTTTTTGCGTGAGCACGTGAACAACAATGGGACCTTCATCTTCGCGGGCGAGTGCTGATTCAAATGCCTTTTCTAGTTCTGCAATGTCATGACCATTGAATGGGCCGACGTAATGAACACCGAGAGCTTCAAAGAATGACGGTGGTTGCAGAAATTCACGAACAGCGGCTTTGAATGCTTCCATTCCTTGTTCTGCTTGTTTACCGACAACAGGAATTTCACGCAAGAACGCTTCAAACTTGCGTTGGCGACGAACATACACGGGGTTGAGACGAATCTTTGTGAGGCCACGTGACAGTTTTCCTGTTACACGGTCTGGCAGTTTTTTATCTTCAAGCACGTCTTCCGGTTCAAAACCTTCAGCCGAAGTGAGGTTAGAAATTGTTGGTGCGTAACTGCGGCCGTTATCGTTCAGCACAATGATGACGCGAGTCTTTGAATGACCAAGGTTGTTCAGCGCTTCATACGCCATGCCGCCAGTCATAGAACCATCGCCGATGACAGCGACAATGTGTCGGTGTGGTGCAACACCAGCGTCGCGTGCAATAGCTAAACCATGCGCATATGACAAGACAGTTGATGCGTGACTGTTTTCGATGAAGTCGTGGCGTGACTCTTCACGGTTGGGGTATCCAGAGATTCCGTCTTGTTGACGCAATGCAGCAAAGCCTGCTTTACGACCAGTGAGAATTTTGTGCACGTAGGCCTGGTGACCGGTATCCCACAAGATGGGGTCTGTCGGGCTTTCAAAAACGCGATGCAATGCGATTGATAATTCAACTGCGCCAAGGTTCGAACCTAAGTGGCCGCCTGTTTCGCTGACTGCGTTGACAATGAAGTCGCGAATCTCTGAAGAGAGCGTTGTCAGTTCATCTGCCGTGAGGCCCTGAAGATCGGCCGGTTGGGAAATGCGGTCGAGAATCGCCATGGGTTCCAAGGCTATCTCTCGGGGTCGTTACGACCCCAGTGACAACAACTACGGTGCCCATATGGCTGACATCTTTGATCTGAACGGAAAAGTGGCTTTGGTCACTGGTGGCAATGGTGGCATTGGGCTTGGTATGGCGCGTGGCCTTGCGAGTCGCGGGTGCGATATTGCGATCTGGGGCACGAATGCGTCGAAGAATGCAACGGCGCGAGCTGAACTTGAAGCAATGGGAGTGCGCGTGGCCGATTTCATTTGTGATGTGGGCGACCAATCACAAGTAGAGGCCGCATTTGTTGCAACGGTGGAAGCGCTTGGTCGCGTTGATTCGTGTTTTGTGAATGCTGGCGTTGGTGGGCACGCAGAAAGCTTTGCCACGATGACTGATGACGAATGGCATCGTGTGATGCGCGTGAACTTAGATGGCGCGTTTTATACAGCACAAGTAGCAGTGCGTCATATGGTGGCAGCTGGTAACGGCGGGGCAGTGGTGTTTACGACGTCTGGTTCTGCGTATTACGGCCAAGCACGTGGTCAGCATTATGGCGCATCAAAAGCTGGTTTGATTTCGATGATGAAGGCAATTGCAGTGGAACATGCGCGCCATGGCATTCGGTGCAATGCAATTTTGCCAGGCTGGATTGAAAGCGAAATGACTGAAGCCGCATTGGGTTGGGACACGTTCATTGCAAAAGTATTACCACGCGTGCCGATGCGCAGGTGGGGGGACCCGAATGACTTTTCAGGAATTGCTGCGTACTTTGCAAGTGATGCAAGTAAGTATCACACTGGCGACGTGATCACCATTGACGGCGGCTACCACAGCTTCTAGCAACTACGGCGTGTTGCTTGTGGGGTGCGATGAGCGAAACTGTTCGAACTTCGCATCGAGGCGTCGTTGATTCAATGTGTGCAATAAGCCACCAAGAATAAATCCACCGGCGAGCACAACAATTCCACCGATGCCATCAACCCAATAATGGTTTCCAGTAACAACGATGCAGAACAAGGTAAGTGCTGGGTACAGCAACACTGCGGCGCGAATCCATTTGCGACGTGCAAGCGGCCAGATGGCAAACGCGCACCATGACGCCCACCCAATATGAAGGCTTGGCATGGCTGCGTATTGGTTGGAACGTTTTGCAACGCCACCAGAATCAAAGTCCCATGGTCCGCCGTAGACCTTTAATGTGTCGACGAATCCGAATTCGGTTGCGCCGTTGTAGTTACGCAGTTTTGTAGGAATGCAGTCACCTCCGAAAGTTGTTCTCACGGTTTCCTGGCCGGCAACGACAACGGTTGCAGTGCCGGGACATGGGGCATCAAGAAGGCGTGGCGGCATCAGCGGGAATAAAGCGAATCCGATGATGGCAAGACCAGTCATGGCGGACAAGGCATTGCGAAACATGGGAAAGACGTCTTTGCGGCGGTGGAACAGAACGAAAAAGACGCCGATAGTGACAACGAAATGGGCGGTGCCGTAGTACGAGTTCATGAATTGGATAAACCATTTGTATGGCAGGAACCATTCTTGAATTGATTCTTCGTGGTAGAGCCCAACGGCGCGCTCGAAGCGGATGACCTTCATGGCGTTGTTGAATGAGTTCAGCGGGACATCATCACCACTGACGCGAATGGACCCGAAGCGGTTACGGGTGAGCGAATAGATGAAATAGAACGCCCCCATGATGAGGACTTCTTTCCACCACCATGTGCGGTGCTGACGGACCTCGTCTGGCACAGGGGTGGGGGTGTCATCGGTCATGATGTCTCTACATTAGGTCGCACAGCGCTGGGGCTCATGCCGTCAGTAGGCTAGGGAAGGTGAGCCTTATTGATCTGTCCCATGAGTTCGATTCCAGCGTTTTGTCGCGGGTACTAGCAAAGGGGCGGTCCACTGGGGCCGGGTTCTCCGAGGTGTTTATCGAAGATAAACGCTCGATGGGGGCAAGCCTTGACGATGGGTTGGTTGAGCAAGTCTCTAGCGGCCGTGATTCCGGTGCTGGTATTCGCGTTATCAATGGTGAGACCACGGGGTTTGCCTACACAGCTGATTTATCTGAAGCAGGGCTTCTAGCTGCTGCGGGTGCCGCTGCTGCTGCAGCGAGTACTGGTGATGGTGGAACACACACCGTTTCTTTAGGTTCTGCAAAGCGTCACCCAGTGAACACAGTGCGCATTGCACCACAGAGCGTACCGAAAGCGCGCAAAGTTGAACTGCTGATGATTGCTAATGATGCAGCGCGCGGAATTGATTCAAGCATCGTGCAAGTGTCTGCTGGCTATTCCGATGCAACGCGCCGCATTCTGATTGCAAACTCTGATGGAGTTTTTGCAACTGATGAACAAGTGCGCACAATCTTTCGTGTCAGCGCAGTTGCTAACGGTGATGCAGGAATGCAAACCGGATACGACTCGTTGGGTCACACCATTGGTTTTGAATTGTTTGAAGAAGAAAACATTAACGAATTGGCAGAGCGTGCAGCTCGCCAGGCTGTTACGAAATTGCGCGCTCGTCCAGCGCCAAGTGGTGCGTTGCAAGTTGTTATCAAGTGCGGATCAGGCGGAGTGTTGTTTCACGAAGCATGTGGTCATGGTTTAGAAGCAGACCTTGTTGCACGTGGTGCAAGTGTGTACGCAAACCGCGTCGGTGACCAAGTGGCATCGCCACTGGTAACTCTGGTTGATGATGGCACCATGAGTCGCGAGTGGGGCGCAATTGGAATTGATGACGAAGGTCATGAAAGCCAGCGCAATGTTCTGATTGAAGATGGTGTGCTTACTGATTACATGTGGGATCACATTCGTGCCAACAAAGAAGGTCGTGCACCAAGTGGTAACGGACGTCGTCAGAGTTACGAACACCTACCAATGGTGCGCATGACCAACACGTTTGTGTTGAACGGCAGTGACGAACCAGACGACATTGTGCGCGCTACTGAATACGGCGTATATGTAGCCAAGTTGGGCGGCGGTCAAGTGAATACTGCAAGCGGTGACTTTGTATTCGGCATGACCGAGGCATACCTCATTGAGAACGGCCAAATCACTGAGCCATTGCGTGAGAGCAACCTCATTGGTAACGGACCACAAGTGTTGGCAGACATTGACATGTTGGGTAACGACTTTGCAATGGGTAACCCAGGTATGTGTGGCAAAGATGGACAAGGCGTGCCGGTAGGCGATGGCCAGCCAACATTGCGTGTGAAGTCACTCACCATTGGTGGCACTGCAGCATGAGTCGTCACACTGTTGATGATTTGCAAGCAATTGCAGATGCCATTGTTGCTATGGCTGAACCTGGCGAACAGATTGAAGCAAACGTTGCGCGTTCACGCGAGACAGATATTCGCGTGTACAACGGTGACCTTGAGCATTTCGTTTCGGCACAAAGCCAGGGCATCAGCGTGCGGGTTATTAAGGACGGCCGTACAGGCTCGTCTCATGCGGGCACCCTTGATGAAGTTGCATGGCGCGAAGTACTTGCAGAAGCTCGCGAGAACGCCACATTGGGCAGTGTTGACGAATGGGCAGGGCTTGCTGAACCAGATGGCGTTGCCATTGTGGAACAAGAACTGTGGGACGACACCCTTGATGCGTTCGACACTGCAAAAAAGATTGAAATTGCAAAAGAACTAGAGCGCGCAGCTGTGGGTGCAGACCCACGAGTGCGTATTGATGATTCAAACTATTCAGATGGTGCAACAGAAGAAGCGTTTGCAACCACGATGGGCATTCGCAGCAGTGGTCGTTCGAATAGTTGTTATGCAAGTGTCAGCGTGATGGCAGACGACGATGGCGAAACACAAACGGGTTGGGCATATGCATTAGGCAAGAACCCTGCAGAGTTTGATTTGGGAAAAGCTGGTATTGAAGCTGCGAACAAAGCAACTGGTTTGCTCGGTGCTGTAAAGCCACCAAGCAAGCGCACCACAGTGGTGCTTGACCCAATGGTCACGGCGCAGTTTCTCGGCATCATCGGATCCACATTGAATGGTGAGAGCGTGGTGAAGGGTCGCAGCTTGTTTGCGAATCGCCTGGGCGAAGCAGTAGCAAGCCCGCTGATTACTTTGGTTGATGACCCAACTGATTCACGTGCATACACAGCGTCTGAAATTGATAGTGAAGGTTTGGCTGCTCGCCGCAATGTGCTGATTAAAGATGGTGTGTTGCAGATGTTCGTACATTCGTCGTACTCAGCACGTCGCGCTGGCACGAAAAGCACAGGCAATGCCGTTGGTGGCGGAGTCGGATGCTTGGCATTGCAACTGACGCCTGGAACGAAGACCCAAGCAGAACTGATTGCAGACATTGAAGAAGGCGTTCTGATTCAGAGCGTGCAAGGTTTGCATTCTGGCGTGAACCCAATTTCTGGTGACTTCTCGACTGGTGCTTCTGGCGTGATGATTCGTAACGGCAAAGTTGCTGAACCAATTCGTGAGTTCACTATTGCTTCCACGTTGCAGCGCATGTTGCTTGACGTGTTGGCCATTGGAAACGATGTCGACTGGTTGCCAATGCGCGCAGCTGGCGTATCAATGGTGATTGCAGATGTCACCATGAGCGGGGCGTAACTGCTCATGGGCAGTGCGGCCGCGGCTGCAATAGAGCGCCATCCGCACCTGGTCACGCCATGCCGTGATGGGTACGTGCGTGTTGATATGCATTCACACACCATGTTTTCTGGCGACTCCACCACAACGCTTGACGAAATCATTGAATCAGTGGTGGAAGCCGGCATTGATGTGCTGTGTGTAACAGACCACAATGCTATTGAAGGTGCAGTGCGGTTGCAGCGCGAACTTGAAGGCGACGGGATATGCCGAGTGATTGTCGGCGAAGAAGTGCGTACGCATACGGGTGAAATAATCGGTCTGTTCTTGACTGAACGCATTTCGTTTGGCGACAATGCCATTGATACTGCAACGCAGATTCG